>JAJRRR010000462.1 GCA_024279285.1 Planctomycetota bacterium | reverse complement strand
TGTGTTGTTGGGCTTAGGGTTTCATGCCAAGCGGCACTATGCCCCTTCCCGTTGGGTCAGCACGACTCGGGCGGAGGCATGCAGTTTGTTTAGCATCGGCTTGTTGTTTAGCCTTGGCCTGCGGATGCTGAAGGGGCTGCAGCTTCTAGTGCGAACGAGTTTGCAGCCGTCTGCCAAACCATCTGGGGAGAAGCCGAAAAGTGGGGATGAGTGAACAGAGCAGTCCCTTTGCGTTCCGCCAGACACCTCTCACCTTGGGCCAAGGAGGTGCCACAACCAACCCCCTTAGGCTTTTGGCTTAGAACCCACCTGTGTCTAAAGTTGCTTGTTCCTTACCTCACCACCCGAACCACGCCAACCACCACTCCGTACACTTGCACTTGGTCTGCGGGCAGTTCCAGGGGGTCCATGCTGGAGTTGGCTGGTTCTAGCCGCACGATGCCACGGTGGGGGTCCAGGTGCCAGCGCTTGAGGGTAGCTTCTCCTTCTTCGGTCAGGGCCACCACAATCTGGCCGTTGCGAGCTTCCTTTTGGCGGCGCACGATCACATAGTCGCCATCGGCGATCTGGTCTTCGATCATGGAATCTCCTTTTACTCGGAGCACGACCAGATCGCGTCCGCTGAAGACTTGGGCCAAGTCCAGCGCCTCCTGCTGTTCGATGGCTTCGTGCAACACCCCGGCAGCAATCTGCCCCACCAGCGGCAAGCCTCCCCGAAGCTGCTCCTGAGGTGTTTCGCCAGTGAGCATGATAGCTCGGGACATATTGGGCTCTCGGGTGATCAGCCCTTTGCGCTCCAAAGCCCGCAGGTGACACATCACGCCATTGGGCGAGCGGATGTTGAAGTGTCGCCCTATTTCGCGCACCGTGGGGCCATAGCCCCGGGTGCGAATCTTTTCCCGAATGAACTCATAAACTTCCCGCTGCCGCCGCGTGAGCCGACTCAGGTCAACCATGAGTTGCTCCTAACAGGGAAAAAACACCAACAGCTCACTTTACAAATGTACAATATACGGATGTTCACGGTCAAGAAAACTTGGCCCGATTTTTGAACACTTGGAACAGAAAGCCCTGTGCAAGCTGCCAAGTCTCCACGACTTGGGCAGCCGTATCAATTCAGCACATCTGACGACAACAGATGTATCCAAAAAGACTCTCACAAGATGAGCAATGGGATGGGAGTAAGATAGAACAACTTCCCACCACAGAGGAACTTGTCCGAAGAAGAAGAATGTGTTGGGATCGGGCGTAAGGGAAAATGAAACCATGGCCCGCATGGAGCAAGACCGTGAAGACTTGATGCGTGAGGCGGTGCGGCTAGTACCGCGTGGGGAGTTTTTGTGGCAGGAGCAGCGGGTCTTTGTCGGCTTCCGCCCCGGTCCGGCACCCAGCTTTTATTTTTCTCCCGAGGAAGTTTATCAGTTCAACTCCCAGGGAGAGTTGCGTCGGGCTTACCTGCAAGGGGCGTTGTACAAGGCCCAGCAGGGACATCTGGTCCGCATGCTCCGCCACCGAACTGCCCAACAAGTGCAGCTTCGCTCCACCCGGCTTTCTCCCCAACAGGAGCATCAGTTCCTGGAACAGCTCCACCGGCGGCTGCAAGCGTTTGCCCACGCCTTGCACAGCGGAGAGGCCCAATTGGCAACACACTTTCCTCCAGAAGAAGACTTCTTGCATCTGGTGCTCCAGTGGCTGACGGAACATCCCCGGGTACGGATTGCCAAGCGGCCTCATGCCCGATAGCTTGGACCGGACTAGAAGCAAGGTCTTTTTGACAATGCGGAGAGGAATGCATGGTGGAGTTTTTGTACTTTGACTTGGGCAATGTGGTGTTGCACTTTGATCACCATCGGGCCTGTCGGCAAATGGCCCAAGTGTTTGCCCGCCACGGGGCTACGGTGAGCCAAGAAGATGTGTGGAACGCCCTGTTTGCCTCGGGACTGCAACAGCAGTATGAGCAAGGCCGTTGCTCGACGGAAGAAGTGTTTGAACAACTGTGCCAGCGTCTGGGAGCCCAGGCGCCGCAGGAAGAACTGCTGGAAGCTGCGTGTGATATTTTTCGGGTCAATCAGTCCTTGGTTCCCCTGTTGGGAGCGTTGGTTGCGGCCCGATGGCCCATGGGTCTGCTCTCTAACACCAATCCGGCCCATTGGCAGTGGGTCAGCAGTGGCCGGTTCTGGATGATCCCGGAGGCGTTTCCCGTGCAAGTGCTGTCCTTTCAGGTCGGAGCGTTGAAACCCCAGGAGGCCATTTATCGGGAAGCCCTTGCCCGAGCCAGTGTGGAGCCGGAAAAAATCTTTTATGTGGACGATACCCCCAGCCATGTCGCGGGAGCTCAGGCCCTGGGCATGCAAGCCGTGCAGTACACCGACACACCTTCGCTGGTGGAAGAGCTGAGGCGTCGTGGAGTGGAGTTCAACTTCTAGCGCTCCAAAAACTGGCAAATCTTTTCCTAGCCAACTACGATGATCTCAATTCTTGCCCCTTTCGCTCAACGAGGTGAAACGATGTGGCGGCTTAGTTGGTGTGTGGCACTGGTGCTTGGAACAACAAGCCTTGCTCCTGCTCAGGTCAAGCTGGTAGCCAAACAACATGGTGTGGAAATCCGGATCGGCTCGGAGCTTTTTGCCGTCTATCGGACCGATCCCCGATTGCCCAAACCGTTCATGCATCCGGTCTTCGCTGCTCCGGGCGTGTCGGTGGTCCGACCACTGGAAAATCCCGAGGACCACCCCCATCACAAGGGAATCTGGCTGGCGGTGGATGAGGTCAACGGGGTGGAGTTTTGGGGCGAGCGAGGCAAAATCCGCAACCACCGACTCTCGCTGCTGCAAAGCCAAGGTCCTCATGCTCAACTCTATGTGGTCAATCGCTGGGAAGATCCCCAGGGGAAACTGGTCGTGTGGGAAAAAACCACCATCACCGTCTATCCCAACCGCCTCTTAAGCTACGACATCCGCTTTGTTGCGCCGAAGGATCACGAGGTGGTTTTTGGGGACACGAAAGAGGGGCTCTTTGGCATCCGCATTCCCAACTGGATGCGCGAACGCCAAGGCGGGAAAGTCATCAACGCCGATGGGCTGCAAGGGACCCGAGCCTGCTGGGGACGAACCAGCGCCTGGGTGGACTACTACAACACCAACCCTCAGGACGGAAAAGTCTATGGCGTGGCCCTGATGGATCATCCCCAAAACCCACGCCCCTCGCGCTACCATGTGCGCAACTACGGGCTGTTTTCGATCAACCCATTTGGGGAAAGAGCCTACACTCGGGGCAAACTTTCTCCTCAGCCGGTCCGTTTGGCTCCAGGAGAAAGCTACCGGTTGCGCTATGCCATTTACATCCACCGAGGGGATACCCAGGCTGCTAAGGTAGCTCAGGTCTATCGCCATTGGGTTGCTAACACCCCCTAGGTCTTGCCCGAGCTTCCAATCCCAAGGACTCCACCCATGCCTCCTGTTGGCCGCCGGAGGGTTTCGCGTCGCCAGGCATTGGCTTGGATGGCGGCTTCGTGCACCGTGGGTGTGGCTTGGGCCCAGCAGGAAAAGGCGAGCCACTGGGCCGTAGCCCCTTTTGCCGCCGATGTGACGATTCCTCTGGGTCATCGGTGCATGGGCATTTTGCCTGTGAAGGCCCGACGCGTGCTGGACCCTCTGGAAGCCCGAGGGTTTGTGCTCCTGGGCCCAAGCAAGCCTTTGGTGATCGTCGCCGTGGATTGGTGCGAAATTCGCAATCGCTCTTACCAGCTTTGGCGCACCTG
>JAJRRR010000461.1 GCA_024279285.1 Planctomycetota bacterium | reverse complement strand
TTTTGGTGGCGGTTCCCAAGCCCACCCCTGCTGCGGAAAACTCTTCAGCCTCAGTATCGGGCTACCTGGTACGCCAAGGCGCCCAACTCATTGAGCTGGCCGTTGCAGATCAAAATGAGCAGGTGTTGGCCCTGCTTCTGCATCGGGCAGCCAGCGATGCCATAGAGCGTGGAGAACATTTTCTGGAATACTGGGGCCCCTGTTGGCCTGCACTGGAACGGCTGTTCCTGCAGGCTCAGGCCACTCCCCTGGCAGCCCCCAAACAAATGCTTCTGTTCCCGGTGGCCAAGCCGGCAAAATGGCTCCGAGGGTTGGTGCGTCCCTGGTATCACAAGCTCCGTCAAGCAGGGCTCGAACCCTCCGGAGAGTGGCAAGTGGGCTTGGACCTGGGACAGGAAAAGTTTCGCCTCCAGGTGCACAAGGGCCGTATCGGACTTGCCTCCGGACATTGCGGCCGAAGCTATTTGAAGTGCTCCTGGGGTGTGTTTTTGCAAATGTTGTGGGGAATGACCCGACTGTCTCAAGCTCTGAATCAGGCCGACGCTTACCTCTCCACTGCACGAGCCGGGCAATTTTGGCACACGGTCCTGCAAACCCCCTGGTTCTGGACTTCAGAACTGGATCAGCCCTTGGGTTGATAAGGTAAATCGCCTCCAGGGGGTCTTTGCCCAGGCCTGGGAAAAGTAAAGCGGTGGCTCAAACGCCCCAAAGCAGCCTCACTGCAACAAAGCCGCTTGGGTAAGTAAGGGCTCATCGGGAAGACGGAACCGGAGTTCGGGCTTGGCGGACCGGCACATGACGCGTGTTGGCCAAGAAGTTTTCCACTCGGGCCTGATCTAGCAGTGAGGCAAACTCCGCCGCCATCGCCCGTCGCAGCTTCTTCTCGTAAATGTCTTCTTCCAGAATGTCGCGCACTTCTTCCAAAGTGACTTTCTGCGGCTGGGTGTAGCCCTCGCAAAACAGGATCACATACTTGTCCTTCAACTGGATGATGCCGGAAACCTCGCCTTTTTTCAGTGCGAAAGCTTCCCGCTCCAACACCGGCCGTCCACTGTGGCGTTGAATGGGCGGAATCTCTCCGTTGAGCACACGCAGGTTGGCATCCACGGAGTATTTGCTGGAGAGTTGGCCGAAATAGATGGGATCGGGATTGGCTCGGGCTTTTTCCCAAACGATTTGGGCCGTGCGAGGGTTGTTCAGCACAATGGCCCGACACTTCACCCGAGGCCCATAGTTGGCCTCAAACGCCTTACGCAAATCTTCCGGCGTGACCTTAACCTGCTCGGGGCGGCGGCGCAGGACGAGCTTTTTCAGGGCCACGGTGGGCCAGACGATCTCGCGCAGGTAGCGCTGGCGATCCAGGCCCTGTTGCTCCTGAATCATGGCGTACCAGCGTTGCAGATCAGGGCGTCCTTGGGCGTCCACCACGCCCATGGCCTCTGCGGCCCGTTGGACCTCCTGGCGTATGTCCTGATCGGTGATGAGAATTCCCTCTTTTTTGATCTCCTGGAAGAGAATCAACCGATTGATCATCCCATCCAGCACTTCGGTGCCGTGGCGCTCCAGGCAAGCCAGGGCCAGTTGCTCTCGGGTGATCTGGCGGTGATTGACCAGAGCAGCCAGCCCTGGGTACTGCTTCTCCCGTTCCGGATAGCCGTAGATGACCAGCACTCGGGCGGCTTTGCGGAGTTTTTGGAACACCTGTCGGGCCACCAGAGGCTCTTTCTTGTCCCGAACCATCTGCTCCAATTGCTTGCGCACTTTTTCCAGCGGGAACTCCTTCATCCGATCCGGGATGTGTCGCACGCATTTGAGGATGACAAATCCGCCGTCAATGGGCACCACATTGGAGATCTGCCCCTCTTGGAGAGCAAATGCTGCTCTCTCCAGCCGGGGATCGCCCAGATGCTTCCGCACCGGAGGGATGCGACCGCCATAGCCGGCGCTGACCGGATCAGTGGAGTAAGTTCGGGCCAGTTTTTCAAACTCCTCGGGTCGGGCTTTGGCCAAGCGAAGCACTTTTTCGGCTTGTTCTCGGGTGCGGCACAAGATCATGCGCACCTCCACCGCCGGACCGTACTGGGTTTCATAAGCGGCTTGGATTTCCTCTGGGGTGACTTCCAACAGCTTGGCAGCCACACGGCGCAGAGCCAAAGTGGGCCAGATGATGTCGTTGGCATACTGTTGGGGAGTGATGCCGCGTTCTTGTTCCAAAAGTCGCAACCACTCCTGAGGACGCATGTGGAAGCGTCGGGCCATTCGGGCAATTTCGGCCTGGACCTCTTCCTGAGTGATCTTGATCCCCCGACGCTCGCAGTACTGAAGAATCAGCTCTTTGTTGATCAAACTATCCAGAACATCCGGCCCGTAGCGCAGCATACATTCCTGGGCCAGTTGTTCCCGAGTGATGCGTTGGCCGTTGACGATGGCCACGATTTTCAACCGTCGGGGGTCCAACCGTTTGGGCACCCGAGTGGGTTTGGGAGCCGCAGGTGTGGGAGGAGCTTGAGCCTGTTTGGGAGCTGACCGAGGGACTTGAGCTTGGGCCGGTTCTTGAGGACGCTGGCTGCGCAAGCAAACCACCGCTGCTAGCACTCCAGCCGTGATCGCCACGGCACCTGCCCACCTCCGCCATCCCCAGTTGCTCATTCCGCTAGCCATCGTCTCCTCCGCTTCCCAAGCAAGAGCAAAAAAGCCCAGAGGGATTCCTGGTCCACAGTTGTGGACAAACAAGGGCCGGAACTATAAGCCAGGGTTCCCCCGAGGGTCAAGGTCAGATGCTTGCCTGGAAAGCAAACCCCAAGAGAACGAAAAGCCGCCTGCCAGGAAAACCTGGGGACTTACTTCCCCGGGCGGCCCAAGTGTTTTTTCAGCTCCGACTCCAGTTCTGCGGCGTGAATGTTGCGATGGATCACTTTCCCTTGGCGGTCTAGGAGGAGCATGGTGGGCAGGGTAAGCACGCCCAGATGATTGGCCAACGGGCCATCCAATCCGCCCGGCTCGTGCAACTGAGGCCAGGCGATTCCTTGGCGCCGTAGCACCGCCAGGGCATCGCTTTGGGAACGGTCCAGACACACGCCCAGGGGCTGAAAACCGCGAGGACCATATTTGGCATACAACTGGGCAATCACCTTCATGTCTTGTACGCACGGCTCACACCAACTGGCCCAATAGTGCACCAGCACCACGCGACCTCGTAGTTGGGCCAGATCCAGGCGTCGTCCTTGCAAGGTGGTGCCCGAAAGGGCAAGTACTCGGCCTACGCTGTCCAGACGGCGTAAAGCTCCTTGGGCTTTGGTCGCCGCCGCAGAGCGAGGAAACCGACGCAGCACTTGGGTGTACCACTGCCGGGCTTCTTGTTCCTGACCAGCAAACTCCTGAGCAATCCCCAGTTGCAACAGGGCCTCGGCCGTGTCGGGGCTTTTCGGATAGCGACGCACAAATTGTTGAAGTTCTCCCAGCCACCACTTCTGCACTTTCGCGAAGTCGGCACCGGAAGCCTGAAGTTGCCGGTTGTACTGGGCCGTTATGAGCCGAAAGTGCACATAAGCCGCCAGGGAGTCTGACCTTTGAGCTGAAACTTCTTTCAACAATTCCTCCAGCAATTCCAACCCTTGGGGAAACTCGCCGTTTTGGGCGGCCACGCTCACCGTGTCGGCCAGTTGCTGAAGCCAAGCGGTGCGTTCCCGGGCACCGGGAGCCCGTTGGGCCAGTTGGCGAAGCACTCGGGCACGCCGCTGATGCAAGGCGGCCTTTTGTCCCATGGGTGCCGTGGCAAGCTGTCGCTCCAGAGACTCTAACTGGGTCAAAAGCTTCTGATAGCGAGGGTCCACTTGAGGCGTAGTACTGGCCACCGGAGCCGGGGCCGAATGGGAGGTACGGAAAAACACTCCCACACTTGAAGTGGCCGACGGATCGTTGTCCAGCCTCTTGGGAGCCGAAAGCAGGCGCCAACCACCCTCCACACGAATCAGTGTGCCTAAGTCCAATTGAATCGTCTGACCGTTTTGCTCGGCTAGCACCAGAGCGTTTTCGTAAACCACCAGGTCCTTTTCCACCCCCGGAGTGCCGGCGGGGATCAGTCCGGGCATTTGTGCCGAAAACTGGAGCCAAGTGGCATCAGCACTCAACACCCTGTGTTGGATCAGTCGTTCAAACTCCCCAGGGGCGGATTGGAGCTTAGCTAGCAGTTGTTCCAGCACCGGGTCCTTGATACCCAGTTGCCGAAGCTCCTCTTTGGTGGCCAGGAGGGCGAGGAAGCGTTGTTTGTCCCTTTGGGCCAGAGCCAGAACAACTTCACGGCTGAGTTCTTCCGGGGAGATTTGTTTCCAGTGGTCAATGCGTCCGTCGCCGTTTTGGTCCAGTCCCCAACGAGTGCCTGCGGTGTGGAACCATCGGAATTGCTCAGCCTTGCCATCGAAGTCGGAATCAATGTCCCGATACACCTCCAGCCCACCGCGGAAGTAGCACCACTGATCCACCACATTATCGGCATTCGTGTCCCAAAACTGCCGCAACACCACACCTTGAGGATCGCGGACCACCCAACCGGAGCGCTTGCCTTGGGTTTGGACCTGAATGGTGCAGGAGCTGACCTGGTCTGGCTCAGGAATGTCGTACTTCACATCCGGCTGCACTGGTCGCAGCTTCAGTGCGTCGGCTACCGTGGGTGTTTGGGCGGCCAAGGGAGCGGCGTGAAGTGCCACCCAAGTCAGCAAGGCCGGAAGGATAGTCGCTCGCATGGGAAAGTTCCTTCTGGGTGCAAGCAGTTCTGGCAAGCTTCCAACGGATATGTCCTGGTGAATAGATTCGTCGGGATTGGTCTGCCGGATCAGTTTTTCCGGACATGGAATCCAACGCAAAAAGCCGCAGAAGGAAAGAAGCCTTCTGCGGCTTGTGCTTTTCCGAAGACTCCTACCAGGTCCAGATGGCATCCGTGGCCCAGACAAACTGGCTGCCATTGTTGCCGTCGTCAAAGGGATAGTAGGGGCCGACCAACCCGCGGACCCAGTCCCAACGGGTCTCAGTTCGCACCAGGAAATTGTCCCGAGGTTGCCAGATCAACCCCAAGCTGATGGCCTGCCAAATGGCCGGCACTGGGGG
>JAJRRR010000460.1 GCA_024279285.1 Planctomycetota bacterium | reverse complement strand
GGGAGGAGCCAGTTTTCATCGCCACTTGGGCTTTGGACAGACACACGCTTTGGCAGTGCGCAACACGCTGCTTTTTCAGTGGAAGAACTTTTCGTGTTGGAAACACCGTCTTTGGGGAGCTTGGGGAACCGGGCTACGAGTGCTGAAGGACCTGATCTGCTGGCCTTGGCAAGCTCCCCAGCGTCGGGGAGAGTTTTTGCACGCCTGGCTTCAAGCTCGCAGACGCTACCACGAGCAAGGTCGTCCTCGCACCGCTGCGCACCTGCGGCGAGAGCGAGAGTTTTTCCGTCGCTTCGCCCCAGGGGAGCTTGCCCGGCGCAAGGGAGCTGAAGCCCAGCCACCGGCCCCTCCCCCAGTTCCTCTTCCTGCGAGTTTCTCCTTTCCGGAGCGAAAAGCGGCATGAGTCCCGTTGGACCCGATCGCCTCCCAACCCACGCTCCACCTGGGGAGAAAGCCACCAACTCTCCAGGGCTTGGGGAACTGGTGCGTCCGTGGCGGCACCCGATTTCACGCTGGTATTTGCTTCCCGCGGTAGCTTGGGCTGCCCGAGGGCTGGCACGGTGGGGGGTGCCGCCTTGGGCACTGACGGGTCTGAATATGCTGTTTGGGCTAGCCGGGGCTTGGGCAGCAGCGGGAAGGCACGGGTGGATAGCTGCCGGGATGTGGTGGGCTGCTTGGGCGTGCGACCGCCTGGATGGAGCCTTGGCCCGAGCCGCTAACCGTTGCTCCCCTCGTGGAGCCCAATGGGACGCTGCCACGGACGAACTGGTGGACCTGCTGGCCCATGCCGCCTTGGCTGCCTGGGCAGCCACCCAGTACGGCTCCTGGTGGCCGTGGGTGCTGTGGGCGGTGTTTGGGACAAGCAAATGGGCTCCGAGGCTCTTCCCCACCCCGGCTCCTGACACCCCTTGGTCCCCTGGAGGCTCCGGCTTGAGCAACTGGTGGGAAAAACTTCGGGCCTTTTATCACCTTTTGGGCAACGCCGACCTGCGGTGGCATCTGGTGCTGTTGGGCACGGTTGCCGGATGGCCGACGGTCGTTTTGGCTTTTGCCGCCGGATATTTTGCTGCCCGAGCCGGATGGAGGGTTGTGAAACAAAGAGTGCAAAGACACGCGGCTTTCGGCAGCTCCAATCCCCATTTCCTGGAAAAAACAAGCGCCCATGCCTCAGCAACCCCAGCGGATTGAAGGCTTGTCGGTGGTGATGATCGTCCAAAACGCCGCCGAGCGGCTGCGGTGGCTGCTTCCGCGGTTGAGGTTTGCCGCCGAGGTGGTGGTGTTGGACGGGGGTTCCAGGGACGGCACGGCTCAGGTGGCCCGGGGGCTGGGGGCTCGGGTCCATATGCACCCGTTTGACAGTTTTGCCCTACAGCGCAATCGCGTCCTGAAGCTGGCCCAAGGCCCCTGGCTCCTTTCCCTGGACGCCGATGAGTGGCCGCAGCCGGGGCTGGTTCAAGAGCTTCGGCGCACCTTGGCCCGACCGCGACACGCCGCCTATCGGGTGCCCATCCGCAGCCGGATTTTCGGGCGTCGCATGCATCTGGCCGGGACCCAAGACGACCGCCCAGTGCGTTTGTTTCTCAAAAGTCGGGCCCAATGGACCGGCTCGGTGCACGAGGTGCTTCGGGTCCAAGGCACGGTGGGCACCCTTCACCACGGGCTGATGCACTCCAGCCTTCAAGACCTGCGAGAGTTCTTGAGCAAAATGGAGCGCTACACCACTGCCGAAGCCCGACAGTTGGCCCCCCGCTGCACCACAGCCCCACGGTGGCGTTTGTGGACCATGCCTTGGCTGGAAGTGGCTCGCCGGCTCTTGTGGAAACACGGCTGGTGCCAAGGGCCACGCGGTTGGGCCTTCTGCCTGCTCAGCGGAGTTTCCCAATGGCTGTTGTGGCACAAAGTGCTGCAGCTCCAAAGGGCCGGCAAGGGCTCGTCCCTTGGGCTGGCGGCCACAAGCGGCAAGCGGTTTTTCCCAAGGACCGGTTTTGGCACAGACGCTTTTCAAGCAGTGGAAGCCTTCCCCAATGAAACCCTCCGATAAACCCTTGGCAATTTTCCCGCTTGCTCCTTCCTGGCTGGAGCCTTGGACCCGGGAATGCCTGCGCAGCCTGGGCGTGCTAGACCCTGAAAACACCTCGGATGAAACCACCGGGAGTTTGCCGCTTCGGGAAAAGGGGGCTGCTGATGACTCCTTGACCAAATCGGCTCAAGCCGAACTTGCGGCAATTCTGCGGCAAGCCCAGGAAGAGTTGAAACAAATCGGGCTGGCGGGACTGGCTCAGGGCGAGGGTGATCCTCGGGCAGATGGGACCGAAGTGCGATCGGTGCGTTGGAGTTGGCAAGGATTTGCTGCTCAAGAGCGTGTGGCCTGGCCCGGGCTTGGACAAGTCATGAGCCGGTTGGAGGAGGCCCTTTGCCGATGGGGTCTTCGGCACTGGGGGGTTTGGGCCCGGCTGGCCCCTTGGCCGTGGCCCCATCGTGCGGCTTTCAGCTTCCGCGTGGACTACGACCGCTATCATCCTGAGCACTTCGCCCAACTGTGGAAGCAGGTGGAACCAGTGGCTGAGTGGACCAGCCACTTTATCACGGCTTCGGCTTACCAGAACGCCCCGGAGGCAGTGGCACGGTTCCGGGGAGTTCATGTAGGCGGACATGGGTATTTTCATCACTGCTACCGCGACCCGAAGCAAAACCGGCAGAACATCCTGCGAGGGCTGGAAGCGTTGCAGCGGTGGGGGCTTTCCCCTTGGGGATTTGCTGCCCCAGGAGGGCGATTTCCTCGGCACATGCCTCAGTTGCTCAGCGAGCTTGGCCTCCCGTTCAGCTCGGAGTTTCAGTTGGCTTGGGACACTTGGCCTTTTTTCCTGCCGGGCACTCGGGTGCTTCAGGTGCCGATTCATCCGGTTTGCTTGGGTTCGTTTTTGGAGTGCTGTCCGCCTGGGGCCCCTGAAGAGACGCTTGCCCAGGTGGTTCAGGCGGCCGGAGAGTATTTTGCTTGCGTGTTGGAAGTGCGGCTGGGCCAGGGAAAGCTGGTCGTGCTTTATGGACATCCCACCGGGCGGTTGGGCCGTTGGCCGCAGGTGCTCCAGAGGGTCTTTGCCCAAGTCAAGGAACGCTCCTCCGTGTGGTGCACTTCGCTGGCCCAATTGGCCCGATGGTGGCAAGCCCGAGCCTGTGTGAAGTGGCGCTTGGAGTGCTTTGCTTGGGGGGTGGCAGTTTGGGCAGGAGAACTTCCCCAGGGTTGGACCCCAGGGGTAGAAGTGGTGTGGGAGGAGCAAGTGGCTCAAGTGCCCCTGCGTCCCGGCTGGCAACGCTGGCGTTGGGAACAATTGCCCTGGTCGGCCCGACCCCGAATGGCCCAGCTCCCCACCCCCCAGCCTGTGCCGGAAAAAGCCTCCTGGAAAACACGCCTCCGTCACTGGTTGGACTGGGAATACGAAACACCTTGGGACCAATTGCCTTGGTGGGGCTGGCCCCAGGTGGTGAAAAAAACCTTGCGGTGGTTCAAAAACGACAAAGGCCCTCTGGGGACCAAAAACACCTGGCCAGAACAACGCGAAAACACACCCCCTGAAAATCCTGGCTGGTTTTCCAACCCTTGAACTGTCCTTCCCAGGCTCAGACCTCAAGCCCAAACCCCTTGCCCATGACCAACTCAGCCTTGTCCATTCAAGCGGTTTTGCTTCCCGGCCCGGGCACGGAGAGCTGCCCAGGTGGTGGAGAGGTCCAACAAGCGGCCACCGCCCAGGCTCTGGCGGCCTTGGGCGTGGAGGTGTTTAGGAGTTTCCCCGGCTGGGAGCACCTGGATGGGACGCGGTGCGTGCTTCATCTGTTTGGCAGCCATCGGGAGTTTTTGCCCCTGGTGCGCCAGGCCAAACAACAGGGAATTCCTGTGGTGCTTTCCCCCGTGGCGTGGTTTGATTTGGCTGCGCGTTGGGGGGAATCGGGCCCTTGGCTACGCAGGCTCCAGGGCACAGTGGCTTTGGCGGTGCGACAAGCCGGTCTGAGGTGGCCTTCGTGGCGCAAGAGGCTTTATCAGGCCGTGGACCATCTGCTGCCCAACTCCCAGGCCGAAGCCCAACAACTGGTCCGGCTCTTTGGCCTTTCCCGGCAACGGATCACCGTGGTGCCCAACGGCACCTGGCCCCGATTTGCTCATGCCCCTTGGCTTGCCCGAAAAAGCACCCACCCGGTGCTGAGCAGTCTGCGAGGGTTTGTGTTGTGCCCTGGGCGGATCGAGCCTCGCAAAAACCAGTTGGAGCTGATTCGGGCCATGCGTGGCTCGGGACTAGAGCTGGTGATCTTAGGTCAAGTGGTGCCCGGGCACGAACACTATCTTTGGCGCTGCCGCCAAGAAGCAGATGAACAGGTGCACTTTGTGCCGAGGGTTCCGTTTGGGTCGGCGGATCACATGGCCGCTTATGCGCACTGTGGGTGCGTGGTGTTGCCCAGTTGGTTTGAGACGCCAGGACTGGCGGCTTTGGAGGCGGGGGCTTCGGGAGTTCCGCTGGTGTTGACTGCCCGGGGGGCCACGCGCGAGTACTTCGGTTCGCTGGCCCAATATGTGGACCCGGTCCGACCCCAGCAGTGGCCTGCGGCCATTCGGCAAGCCCTGACCCAAGGACGCAGCCACGCCCTGGCCCAACGGGTGCTGGAACACTTCACTTGGCTTCATGCCGCCCAACGGACTGTGAATGTCTATTGCCAACTCCTGGCCGCCCGAGGACTTCGCTTCTCAGGAGATTTGGCGACAAAACGCCCCTTGGAGAAGAAGGAGGACTTCCCTTCTTCAGCAGCCGCTTAAGACGACCAGGAAAGAGCGCATGGAAAGTTCCGAGCCTATTATTCGGATTTGCCAAGGCCACCCGGCTCCTCAGAAACACTGGAGTCGGTGTCGCATTGCTCAGTCCCGGCGACGCTATCGCTATGTGAGGCGGCGGTGGCGCGTGTTGTTCGGACTGTTGGATGCGGTGGGCTACTTGGGCTGGAGCCCGTGGCAAAGCCAACCACCGGAGGCTTTGGCCGAGCTACGCCGCCCAGGGGCCAAGATCCTCTTGGTGCAGACGGACCGCATCGGAGATGCCGTGTTGAGCAGCGGATTGGTTCGGGCCTTGAAGCACTTTTTTCCCCAAGCTTGCCTGCATGTGTTGGCGGCTCCCTGGAACGCGGCGGTGTTTGAAATGCTTCCGCAGGTGGATCAGGTCTGGGTCATGCGGACCAGCCGATTTGATCGCCGGGAGGGCCAAGGCAGTTGGGTGGGGGAATTACTGCGTTGGGGTGCCCGACTTCGGTGCCAACGCTACACGCTGGGTGTGGACCCTCGGGGGGAGGCACCTTGGGCTTTTCTGTTGTGGTGGGCGGGTTGTCGGGTGCGGGTGGGTTTTCCAGCCGGAGGAGGAGGGTTTTGGCTCACTCACCCTGCCCGATTTGATCCCCAGCAGCACGAAGTGCTTCGCCGAGGGGAGCTGCTGCGTGCCTTGGGCTTGAACCCTAGTGAGGAACTGCTGCGTCCGTGGCTTCCTCGTCCTCGGCCCCAATTCGCCCAACAGCTCTGGCCCGGCCAAGGCCCTCGGGTGGTCTGCCACCTGGGAGCCGGCACTGCGGCCAAAAGGTGGCCGGCCCAGCGTTGGGCCCAAACTGTGCAGTTGCTCCACAAACACCTGGGAGCCCAAGTCCACCTGGTCGGCGGTGAGGAAGATGTTCCGGTGGCGCAAACCGTCCTGAAAACAGTTGAAGTGGAAGCTCCCGCTGTGG
>JAJRRR010000459.1 GCA_024279285.1 Planctomycetota bacterium | reverse complement strand
TTTTTGAGCCGAGACCACCGTGCTATGCCGCCGCCCGAAGTGCTGACCAATTTCACTCAGGGCAGCTCGGGTGTGTTTTCGGGCCAGCCACATGGCCAGCATCCGGGGGTGGCTCACGGCAGGACTGCGGCTTCGGGAGTGCAACTGCTTGGGCGACAGCCCAAAGGTCTCACACACCGCCCGCTCGATGTCGTCCAAGCTCACCGTCAAGCGGTGCCAGTGGAGGTGTTCTTCGACCAACTGTTGAACCAATTCAGGTTCAGGCGAGCGCTGCCACGCTTGGCAACTGAGAGCCAAGCGGTGGACAAAACCGACCAGGATTCGGGCACTGCCTTGAAGGCGTCCGGCGGCCCAATCGGCCAGCTCTTCGCTCAAAGGCACACCGCGCTGCCGACTCAGTTGAAGCAAAATGCTGCGGCGCACTTGGAAGCTGGGCAGGGCCAAGCGGCAAATTACCCCTGCTTGGAGTCGTTGCAGGAGCTCCGGGCCCAATTCGTCCAACTGTCCGGGGGGACGGTCGGCACTGAGGATGACTTGGGCTCGGGCTGCTGCCAGGTGGTCCAGGGTGTAGCAAAGTTCTTGCAGGGTTTTGGGCTTTCCGGCCAAAAACTGCACATCTTCCACCATCAGCAACCGCAGGCGGCGAAACTTGGTCCGAAACGCCGGCATTCCCCCTCCCCGAACCGCCTGAACAAACTCACTGGTAAACTCCTCGGCCGAGATCAACAAAACCGGGCCACGATGTCGGACGGAAAAGGCTTCCCGAACCCAACGCATCAGTTGGGTCTTGCCCGTGCCAGGTGGACCGTGGAAAAACACTGGAGAAACCAGCCCAGGGTGCACCACCGCTTGCTGAGCTGCCCGCCACGCCAGCATATTGCACGGACCGGTGCAAAACAGCACCGGTTCACGCTGCAACGGTGAAGATTCCCCCCGTTTGATCCCGGATCCTGAGACTCTCGGGGGCAACTGGTGGCCATTGGTGCGAGCTTGTGCTGACTCTGGCGGGGCGGAACCTTGCTGGGAAGGGGGAGTGGGGCTAGCGGTCAAGGGGCGAACCTCCAGAGCCAGTTTGCCCTGGGGGCCGACCACCCCTTGCCAGCATTGCAGCATCACGGTTTGGAACTGGCTGGCCAACCAGTCCCGAAGGAAAGGATGACGCACCACCACCGTGAGCTGGTCTTGCTGAGTTTCAAATTGGGCGTAGTGGTCAAACCACAACGCATAGCGGCGAGCTCCGAGTTGTTTTCGCAATTGCTGCTGAAACGCAGCCAGAGGGTCCATTCCATCGGTCGCCACGAGCTGGGTCTCCTTCCTGCTGCGCGCAGCATTCCCCCGGAGGAACCTGGCAAAAATTGTTCCGGCCACTGGTTTAACCAGGGGTCTCCTCTCAGACAGGGAACCTGCGCCCCGATCGTCCGTCCTGCACAGGGGCAGAAGCCCTGATTGCTTGTCACCTGTGGTGGCCGATTGTAAAGGCACTAGCAGTGCTGTCAAATCCTGTCGCGGGATTTCCCCCTTGGACCAATAGCCCACTGGCCTGAAGTGCCCATCAGGGCTAGAAAAACCTTCGGTTCCCTGTTCCAATTTCTCCTCCACCTCTTGTCTTCCGGCGGTGGAAAAACTGTTGACTACTGCTTGGACAGTTGGAAGCCAAGGAGAAGCAATCTCTTGCAAGTGCTTAATCCACAGAGGGTTAGCCTTGGCGTGTGAATTGAACTGGGAGCAGGGCAAAGGATCTCTGCTCAGGAGCGTCATTGCAGCCAGAAGGGGGGACATTGTGCTTTCCTGATTTGCTCTTTTGCTACATTTTTCCTGGCTTGCTTGAATTGCGCGCCTTCCTGGCCTATCTTCTTGAGTGATCTGACAACTGTTGACTCTTGGTGGAGGCACTGCCATGTTGCGGCGCATGTGGATCGGGTCGCTTGCGTTGGCTGTTGCTTGGGGAGCGTGGACTTCCCCGGCGTGGGCGTGGTGGCACAGTCACGGTTCTTGGGGTTCTCACGGGGGGTTGTTGCATCGGTTGTTTCATCACCACCATCACCATTACCACTATCGCATCTACTACTATTCTCACGGGAGCTATGGCAGCTACGGATCCTGGGGCTCGTATGGCTCTTGGGGGTCTCACGGCTCGTATGGTTCCTGGGGGTCGTATGGGTCTTGGGGTTCCTATGGTTCCTGGGGATGGCATGGGCACAGGTGGCATGGGCGATGTGTCCCCTATCATGCCCGACCTGTCCATCCGCCTCGTCCCAAGCCCAAACAACAAGAAAAGCAACCCGACCAAAAACCTGCTCCTGAAAAGCTTCCCCAGCCCAAGCAAGATAAATCCGCCTTGCTTCAGCAGCGTGCTGTGTTGTTGACGGTCCATGTGCCCCAACAAGCTCAGGTGTTCGTCAACGGCTATCTGACCCGAAGCCAAGGCCCGGTGCGGTTCTTCACCTCCCGAGGACTGGATCCCAACCGCACCTACCGCTATCGGCTCCGCGCGGTGATTCAGCGCAACGGAGAGCGGCTGGTCCAGGAGCGGGAAGTGGAGCTTCGGGTTGGGCAGCAGGCCACCGTGAAATTTGACTTTCCCAACTCTCCCACCCGATTGGTGCTGG
>JAJRRR010000458.1 GCA_024279285.1 Planctomycetota bacterium | reverse complement strand
GCGCTCCTCGGGCCGAACGCCTCCAAAACGCCCAGCCCGGGTGATCGTCCGCTCCGGGCGTCCCTGGCTGTCGGGGCCAAACGGGCTGACAAAGCAACAAGTGTTGCCCGAGAAAAAGCCCACATTCACCCCTTGCTGAATCGCCTGACGCACATGCTCATACTGTTCCAAGGACCAGTATTCGTCGTGTCCCACTGAGAGAAAACAGCGTCCTCGGGTCAGAGTGTCCAGACTGCGGTGCACATCCAGATTGGAGACATAGCTGACATCCCAACCGTGCTTCTCCAGCCAGAAGGCAAAAGGGAACTCCCACAGCAAAAACTCTCCTGAGCCCAAGGAAAGCGGAGCGTCCAGGATTTGGCAATATTTGGCATAGGGGCGATTGAAACTCACTCGCACCCCGGCCACTAAAGCCCAGGCCCGCTTGCCGTCGTTGTATAGCGAGTACTGATCCGGCCAACGGTTGTAGGCCTGCCAGGTGTTGTCCGAACACTGAAACACGATCTGGCAAGGCCGCCGGTCCCGAACGATAAACACTATGTAGCTTTGATAAGGCTGGACCCGAGTTTTGGGATTGGAGCTTTGGGGCAGTCGGGTCAGTTTGGCCAGATAGACGCCACTGATCCAGTCTTTGGGAATGGTGAGCTTCAGGCTAGGTTCCCATTGGCAGTCGCGCAGTCGTTCCTCGCCCACCGGAGGGTCTGGCTGCACTTTGCCAGAAAACGGACCCAGGTGGAGCAAATGACGCCCCCCTTTGCCCCCATAGTAGCCCAGGCGATAAATGTCCACTTCAAACGGAGCAGGAGGGTTGACCGAGACCATCAATTGCAACTTCTGGCCGGCTTCAATGCTGGTGTGGGAGGCGTAGCCTTCAATGAGCGAGCAGCGCAAAGGGCGGCTTCCCCCATCGGTGCGCACATAGGTGAGTTGCCAATCGGTGGTGCCGGGCAGTTGGTTTTCAGCCACGATGGGGTTGTCGCGTCGGGCTGCGGCGTGAGCTTTGCGCCCCCAAGCAGCCAAGGACGGCAAAAAGCTCCACGAAGCTGCCCAAGCAAACCACCGCCTGCGCGTCAGACGCCACTTCTTCACGGCTTCTCATCCCCCAATGGCGGCAAACTGTGGACAAGCCCTGGCCAACAACTACAATCAACTCTCTGAAGCGCACTTCCAGGATGTTCCTTTTACGGCGTGTGTCAACTGCTCAGAGGGAGTTCTGGCTGTAACGGAGTGTTGCGAGAACTGGTTGGAGCCTTTTGCGGAAAAGCGGTTTTTTAAGGAATCCTAAATTTCCTCCAGCTTTGAGGAGTCTTCCATGAAAACTGCCCTGCGCTTGTTGCTGTTTTGCTGCTGGCTTGGTTTGGGAGTGGCTTGGGCCCAAACCGACAAAACCCCCTTGGACGAATATGTCCACCGCCCGGACCCAAGCTACCGCTGGAAAGTCGTTGCCCAGCATCAAGACGGCCCGGTCAAAGTGTTCGTGGTGGACATGATCTCTCAAACCTGGCGCACTCCCCAGGAAGTCAACCGTACCCAGTGGCAACACTGGCTCATCGTGCTGGTTCCTCATCAGGTCAAGTACGACACGGCGTTGCTTTACATTGGTGGAGGGCGCAATGGAGGCCAGCCCCCTAAAGGCGCCGATCCCATGCTCCACATGATCGCCAAACGCTCTGGGGCCGTGGTGGCCATGTTGCGCATGGTGCCCAACCAGCCCTTGATCTTCCACGGCGATGGCAAGCCTCGGGTGGAAGACGATCTGGTTTCCTACACCTGGGTGCAGTATCTCAAGACCGGCGATCCCACCTGGCCGGCACGAAATCCCATGGTCAAAAGTGCTGTTCGGGCCATGGACACCATCACGGCATTGCTAGCTCAGGAGCGAGCCGGGGGACACCGCGTGGACAAATTCGTCGTGGCCGGAGGCTCCAAACGCGGTTGGACCACCTGGTTGACCGGAGCGGTGGATCGCCGCGTGGTGGCCATCGCTCCTATCGTCATTGATGTGCTCAACATGCAGCGCAGCATGCGTCATCACTGGGCGGCCTATGGTTTTTGGGCACCGGCCGTAGGGGATTATGTTCGCACCCGAATCTTTGAATGGTTCGGAAGCCAGGAACTGCTGGAACTGCAAAAGCTGGTGGATCCTTACTTCTATCGCCACCGCTTGACCATGCCCAAGTACATCATGAACTCCGCCGGAGATCAGTTCTTCCTGCCCGACTCTTCCCAGTTCTACTTTGACGACCTGTTGGGCGAGAAGCACCTGCGCTACTATCCCAACTCAGACCACAGTTTGCGAGGCACTTCGGCTCCTCAGGATCTGTTGGCGTTTTTCGTGATGATTTGCCGCAAGATAGAGCGGCCGCGGATTCAGTGGCGGTTTTCAGGCCCCAACTGTCTGGAAGCCCAGGCCAGCACCACGCCGGTGCGAGTGCTTTTGTGGCAGGCCACCAATCCCAAGCGACGCGACTTCCGCCTGGAAACCCTCGGACCCAAGTATCGCTCTCGGGAGATCAAACCCTCGGAGCAAGGGGTTTATCGGGTTCAAGTGCCCGATCCGCCTCAAGGTTGGACGGCTTACTTTTTGGAGTTTGAGTTTGATGTGGGCCTGGGGGTGCCCTGGCATCTAACGACTGAGGTCAAAGTCGTGCCGGAGACCTTGCCGTTTCAGGACAAACCGTTTCCCACTCCCCAGGGTACTCGTCCTGCCAAGGCGTCCCCTTAACCGTTGCTCCGGTGTGCCCGAGATCCGGTTTGCTACACACACCAGTCCAAGACTTCCAGCGACTGGTCAGGGCCTGAACACTGGTGGCGAAGAAGCTGGTGGTCGGAATCGGCCAGGTGTTGGGCCACAGTTTGCAGCAGTTGCTGCTTGCGGAAAGGTTTGGGCAAGTGGGCGTTGCAGCCGGCATCTCGGGCGCGCTGTTCTTCGCCTTTCATGGCGTGGGCGGTAAGTGCAATCACCGGCAACTGAAAACCTAGTTGGCGCAATTTGCGCGTGGCCGTGTAGCCGTCCATCACCGGCATCTGCACATCCATGAGCACCAGATGGAAGGGGCGACCTTGTTTTTGGGCTTGCTGGAGTTTTTCAATGGCCTTTTGACCGTTTTCGGCCACTTCCACTTCAGCTCCGGCCTTGCGAAGCAGGAAGGAGATGAGCCGTTGGTTGTCGGGCCCATCCTCGGCCACCAAGATGCGAGCACCTTGGAGGTATTGGGAAAAATCCTGAGACGCTTGTTCTGGAGCACTTTTGGGTTCTTCCAGGCGATCCACCAGTGGCACTCCCTCTATCGGACCGGTCTTCACTCGCACGGTGAAGATGCTGCCTTTGCCGGGAGTGCTTTCCACGGTCAGATCGCCTCCTAGCATGCGAGTCAGCCGCCGGGAAATGGTCAGCCCCAGGCCTGTGCCACCAAACTTGCGTGTCACGGAAGCATCGGCCTGACTGAAAGGCTGGAAAATGGTTTCCTGTTTTTCCGGTGGGATGCCGATTCCGGTGTCGATCACCTGAATCTGGAGCACAGGCTCCTGGCCCTCTTCGCGGACCAACGACGCCCGAAGTGTGACCGAACCCATCTCGGTGAACTTGATGGCATTGCCCACCAGATTGACCAGGATTTGTCGCAGTCGGGTAGGGTCGGTCCAGATGCGTTGGGGCAAGGGGGTGGCCAGCTCCACCTTCAGCTCCAGATTTCGGCTGGCTGCCCGAGGACGCATCAATTCCACCACCTCTTGTAAAAGCGCAATTGGAGAGCATTCAATCCGCTCCACCTCCAACCGACCGGCTTCTATCTTGGACAGGTCCAGGATGTCGTTAATCAGCGCCAGCAGGAACTCGCCGTTGCGTCGGATAGTTTCGGCAGCCCGACGGTTCTCCGGGTCCCGAAGCCGCTCCAACAAAAGTTCCGAGTAGCCCAAGATGGCCGTAAGAGGTGTGCGGATCTCATGGCTAGTGTTGGCCAGGAACTCGGATTTGCTTTGGCTGGCAGCTTCGGCGGCTCGTTGGGACTCTTCCAGCTTGGCGGCTTGTTCCTGCAAGGCGTGGTTTTGGCGTTCCAGTTGCAAGCGATGTTCGTGGAGCAGGTAGGTTTGTTCTTCCAGGGTAATTCGGGTGACTTCCAGCTCGGCGGCATAGTACTGAAGTTCCCGGCGTACATCCTGCTCGCGGCGTAGTTGGTTGATGTGATCCAGCACCAGCCCCAGTCCCGGCATGGCATAGCCCAGCAGCCGCATCACCCCTGCGGCTTGAAAAGCTGGATCAAAGGGGCTTTGCACACCCAGGCCCATGTAAAGCTCCGCTGCCAGATGCGGCAGGGCCGACAGCCAGACCATCATGGCCACGGGCGTGTGGTTTTTCCACCAATATCGCGGAAAGACGACCAACAGCCCCAGGGCCCACAGCACTCCGCTGATCCATCGGGGGGCGCCTTGAGGCTGATTCCACAGTTCTCCGATGGGGGAGGTGGCCAGATAGCCGACCAGTCCGGCTCCCCCTAGGCTTAGCACCAAGGCCAGTCCCAATGATCCCACCGCCCCCAACTGTTGACGCCCTCGCTCGCTGCCCTTCCAGGCGAAAAGGCCGATCCCTACCAGAGTCATACAGGCCAGGAAGACGCTGGCCAGGTTCCAACTGCTCCACAGAAAACTTTCCCAATCCCAGGGTTTGACCAGCAATCCGCCACTGCCGGCCAAGTGAACCAAGTCCATGGCTCCCCCACAGGCCAGCGTGAGCCCCAAAACCATCACCGAGGCATCCTCCTCATGCTGATAGTGGACCCAGGCCATCAACACGCCACACAGGGCAAGCGCTACGGCCACGGAGCCAACGATCAGGTGGAGGCTCATACCGGGCCAGATGTTCACGGTCTGGAGGAGCTTTGCATCTGGGGTCAGAGGAGCGTGGGGCGCAGCCCAAAACACCACCACCGCCGGCAACAAGCACGCCACCAGGAGCGTAGTCCCGCAAAAGGCATAAGCCGGCCGAAGCTCGTTCTCCTGGGT
>JAJRRR010000457.1 GCA_024279285.1 Planctomycetota bacterium | reverse complement strand
GGCCACGCTTGCCTGGGCTCAACCGGATCGGCAACTGCGTCCTCCCCCCAACTCTTCCATATCTTCCATAGTCCAATCGCCTGCCAGCCCTCAGCCTTGGCTCCACTGGCTTCAGCACGATGACTACTATCGCCGCCAAGAAGCTCTTCGCCATTTGAAGCACAGTACTCGGCCAGCACCTTTTCAGATTCAGCGATTTGGCACCTCGGAGCCGGATTCCCTCTGGTCAGACTCTCGCTTGGGACTGTTTGTGCTGATTCAACATGGCCGCTATGGATCTCAAATTGCTGATGAGCTTCAGCAGCGGGTGCTTTCGCCAGCCCAGGCTTGGAGGGAGCTGGAGTCTCCCCGGTTTCGTCGTCGTCAGAGGGCATTTGAGCAACTTTACGAAGCTGCCTCTTCGCCGCAGAGTGCACGAGCTGTGCTGGAGCGGTGCAAACAGCTTTTGGCCCAGCCAACCACTTCTCCCGAAGCTCGCCATGTGTTGGTGGTTCTGTATCGGCAGTCGCGGATCACTTGGCTCTTGACCGAGACCGACGGGAGCGAAGTTCCCCGACTCGCCCCAGATCGGGCCCAAGCACTGGTGCAACGCCTGGTGGATCCCAAAGCCTCCTATGTGGAACAAAGTGCTGCTCATCGGGAACTGTTGGACGCGATGGTTCGGGACGAAAATGTGCCCGTGGTGCGGGAAGCCTTAGCCCCTTGGGTGGAACAGGAACTGGACTACCATCGCCGATGCCGAATAGAGCAGCTTTGGCTCTGGTGCCAGCCGGGGCTAGTGGCCGAAGTGTGGCAATCGCGCCGCCTGGTCACCGTGCAACACTTGGCCTTGGGTGTGCCGCAGTATCCAGCCGGAGCCGCTACTGCCACCCTGTTTGATCAAGCAGACGAGCATTGGGCCCACTGCGTCCAAGGGAACTCCTTGGTCCAAGGGCGCTATCCGTGCCATCGGGCCTTACCTCATCCGCAGGGGATTCCCGGGGTGATGTTCCACCTGGTTTATGTGCCCAACCCACGCAAACGCTTCCAGTACCAGGCCCGACTGCTCCATCGCACCCCAGAGCAGTACTTGGCCGAAATTACCCAGCACACCGGGCAATGGTGGATTGAGAACAAGCACTATTTGGAAGGTTACCAGTGGCTGTTGCTAGCGGAACTGGAGCCGCGAGCTTTGACTGGGGTGCTGGCCCGCTACCTGCTGGCCGTGCCGGATCGTCCAATGCAAAAATCCCAAAACCCTCAAGCCGTGGAAGCTGCTAGTCATCACGGGCGTTTGTGCCGGTGGCTGGCCACCGACGGGACCGAAGAAGCCCTGCCGGCGTTGATCCAGGGACTGCGGCAGGAGCGGTTTTTGCCCCCTGGGCCAAACGCCCCTTATCACTGGCCCTGGATTGCGGCTTTGGCCATTGCGGCCCGAAGTGATCGCCCAGAGCTGGACGCTCTGTTGGTCAGTTGGATTCCTCGGCGTCAAGCTTTGCGGTGTCCTTCTCCCCAGGTGGCCAAAGCCGAACTTGCCGAAGTGGGAGCTGGAGCTGCGGCTTTGCTTCTGCATCGGCATGGGGTGCCGCTTCGTCGGTTTGGGCTGATAGAGCTTCGGGATCGGCAGTTGTACAATGTGGGCTGTCCGGCTTATCGGTTCCGAAGCGAGGCCGACCGGCAACGCGTGCTTCACTGGGCCAGTCAGTTGCCTCTGCACACCGCCGGGGAAAAACCCAAGTTGGCCCAAGAGTGAACCCCTCCTGGTCCCAACGACTCTAGAGGCCGGACCAGGGCCAGAGGGTCAATCTTCAGGCACTTCCCCATAGGGATTGCGTGTGCGGGGCATCCAGCGGCACATCAAAATCCCTCCAAAATACAGCCCGGTCAGAGGAATGGCCATCAGAAGCATGCTGCCCGGATCAGCCGGAGTCAGGAGCATGCTCAGCACAAAGATCACTAACACGGCCATCCGCCATTGCGAGAGGTAGCTTTCTATGGTGAAAATCCCAATGCGCTCCAAAAACAACATCACCAATGGCAACTGGAAGCTCGCTCCAAACGCCACCGGCAACAGCAACGCAAAACCAAACCAATCGCTCAGTCGCATGTCGGGGTCCACACCCGCCCAGCGATTAAACACAAACAAAAATTCCAACACGATGGGCAGCACATAGAAGAAACACAAAGCCACTCCGCCCAAGAACAAACCCAAGCTGATGGGCAGGAAGATGTACACATAGCGTTTTTCGTGCGGATAAAGTCCAGCGGCGACGAAAATCCACAATTGATAAAACACCCAAGGACTGGCGATCACCAGCGCAGCCACCACCGCAGCTTTGAGCCAAATCATGAAAGTTTCATAGGGGCCCAAGCTCTTAATGCTTACCCGAGGGTCTTGTTCCAACGGCACCCACAGCACCACCGGGACCATGTTAGCCCGACGAGGACCTGCCGCAATCATGTCCGGAAACAACGCCGCCAACAAAAGCCGGTTTTGTTGCTCTTTGGGCAGCGATTCCAAAAGCGGCTCTAGTTCCTGAAAGCGTTGCGCTCGGGCTTGGCGCAGTTGTTCCTCCGCTGTGAGAGCCACCAACTGAAGCCGAATGCCTAAAAACTCCTCGTAGTGTTTGCGACTTAGCAAAGGCTCCGGGCGGCGGATAAGCTCGGCCAAGTGTTGAGCTAGTTGGGCAAGTTGCTTGGGCTCAGGTGGGGTGGAGCTTTGGGCCACCTGTTGAACCAACCGTCGGGCTTCCGAGGGAAGCAAGTTCCACAGGTGCTTGGTAGCCTCGGGGCCTTGGGTATGTTCGTCCACCAGAGTGCGGCAAAGCCGCTGCGCATCCAGCAGGTCCCGGGCACTGAGCAAAGGGGGTTGTTGTGAAAAACGCTCAGGATAGATTTGGGCCACTGCTTGCTGCAAATGTTCCAAAGAAACAAATCGCAACTGCGGCACCAAACGATCCTGACGCACCGCATCGTACAAGGTGGGTTCAGCACCCAGGGAAAAGCCCAGCTTGCGCAACTCCGCCAGTTGGTCTCCCACCCATTGCACTGCCCGACGCTGGTAGTAATCCACCAGCACTCCTTCCAAGGGACGGTTCACAAACCGGATGATCTGGCTAGGCAAGTTCACGGCCAAAACCAGGATGAAAACCAACACCAAACCGACCAAAGCGCGTATCAAGCACTGGCGCAGCTCGGCCAAGTGCTCGCCAAAGGTCATCGTGGTGTCTTTGAACAGATCTTCCTCGTTGTAGGGATAGGCGGCACTCATGGCTTTGGCCACTTTCCGCGTGGGAGGTTCAAAGCGTTGATCCTACTTGGCCGTTGGGTTCGGTACAACTTGGCTGAGGCCGCACAAGCCAGGAAGTTTGTGGGGGTGCTCAGCTTAGGGACAAGTCTCCGTTCCCCATCCGTCCGGCTCAGGCAGGGCCTAAGACACTCACCGTCAAAGCCAAGTTGTCCCGATGGATCACCTCCTCATAGGGACAATGGCCCAGTCGTTCCGCGATTTGGTGACTTTGCAAACCGCGGATTTTTTGTAGTTCTTGGGCCGAATAGTTGACCAGACCTCGGCCAAGTTCTCTGCCCTGCTGATCGCACAAGCGGACCACATCGCCTTTGGAAAAGCTGCCTTCTACGCGCAAGATGCCCGCAGCCAGGAGCGACTTTCCGCGATGCACCAAAGCACGGGCAGCTCCGTGGTCCAGAATGAGCGTGCCTTTGGGGCGCACGGTGAACCCAATCCAGCGTTTCCAGGCGGGCACCTGGTTGGCTTGAGGCAGAATTAGCGTGCCGACCACCTCGCCGCGAAGAATCTTCAGCAACACCTGAGGATCGCGTCCGGAAGCGATGATCACATTCTCACCCACCGAAGTGGCCAAGTGAGCGGCCAGAAGTTTGGAAGCCATCCCTCCCTTGCCCAGTCCCGTGCGACGATCCTGAGCCAAGGCAAAAATGCGATCGTCCAGATAAGTCACCGTGTGGATGACCTGGGCTCCAGGAGTGCCTGGGACACGATCGTAAAGTCCCTCCACATCCGAAAGCAGCACCAACAAAGGGCCTTGCAACAGCGTGGTGACTAAAGCAGCCAGGCGATCGTTGTCGCCGAAAGTGGTTTGTAGCTCCTCCACCGACACCGTATCGTTTTCGTTGACGATGGGCACCACACCGTGCTTGAGCAGAGTCAAGAGGGTGTTTCGGACATTCAGATATCGGGTGCGATGCTGGACATCTTCGGCGGTGAGCAACACCTGGCCCACGCGGATCCCGAATCGGGCGAAAGCTTCTTCATAAGCTCGCACGAGATGGGTTTGTCCCACAGCGGCTAAGGCTTGCAGTTGGGCAACATCCTGGGGTCGCCGTCTCAGGCCCAAACAGCCCATCCCGGCAGCCACCGCACCTGAGCTGACCACCACCACTTGCTTGCCGTGCTGGCGCAAGTGGTGGATTTGATGAGCCAGGGCGTGGATCTGCTCCGGGTCCAAACGCCCTTGTTCGTCAGTGAGCACTCGGGTGCCCAACTTCACTACCCAAGTGCTGGCCAACGCCACCTCTTGCCTCAGCAGGTCCACCATCGTCAGGCTCAAACCAAGTAAAGGCACCTTCCTTCCAGGCTAGGTTGCCCGATGTAAAAGGACAAGGGACCCCTTCGTCACTCTCGTTCCCCAGCAGGAAACTTACGGCTTGAGAGACTCTGCGAAAAAGTCTAACCGGTAAGGAAAGGAGCTGGACGACAGCATCGGTTGAGAATCGGCAAGCAGCAATGGGTAGACAGCAGATCGCGGCGCCCACAACGCCAAAGCTCTGGTTTCGGCCTCCTTACCGAACGCGGCACTTGAACCGAATTACACCGCCTTGACCGGGTGGGAGAGGGTCCACAATTTCCCAACGCAAAACCAGCGAACCGGCTTCGTTGCGCTGGGTGAAAAAGTCTGCCTTGAGCGAGCACTGGGCCGAGCCTTCCACATATTCCAGCCGAGACACCAAATTGTCCACGATGGTCACATTGCCAATGACCTGGGTGCCCACATTGTCAAAGCGTATCGTGAAGTGAATTTCCTCGCCCACATGAGCATAGCGCTTGGAGGCAAGCTTGATGACCCGAAGCCGGGCGGTGCCCTCGGGTGTGTGGACATGATAGATGGTTTGGAGCTTTCTTTGGCCCACCACGGCGTTGGCCTGACGGTCGCCGATGATCACCTGAACCGCCTTGTCGTGCGACCAGGAAGCGGCCGCTTGAATCCCGAGAGCCAAGCGGGGCTTATCGGCCTGGAGAAGCTCACCGCGTTGGACCACAGCCAGGTCTTCAAACGGCAACAGTCGCCCCGAAAAATCCGCCGGCAACAACCGCTGCGAAATTCGTCCTGGATACTGCCGCGAACCAAAAGCTTCCAGGTGTTTGGTGCCTCGGGCGGCTTGAAGCTGGAGGTCCTGAGTGCTCGTCCACACCGGTTGGGAGCGTCGGGCGGACTGGAGCAATTGGGCCCTGGCTGCGGCGGCGGTTCGGGCCACTTGAACGCGTTGTTTCAAGTCCAACACGGCCCGAACCGAGCCAAACCGAGGAGCGTAAATTTCCACCTGATTGGTCGGCTCCACCACCACGCGGCCGTCCAGAGTGTCGTAATGGACGACGGCATCGCCCACCTCCAGGCCGTCCAAGCTAAAGTCCGGCTGCACGGTGGTGTGGTAGCGTCCGTCGCCTCCTTGGCGGATGGTTTCCAGATCGGGGAAGGGTGCCCGATCCCGGGTCGGCGGCATCACCGGCCGGTGCGGCGGCCAAGCCAGGGCAGGGGAGGGGACCACCAACGGAGGCACCACACCCGACTGAACCACCTGGCCTGAGGCTCCCAAACGCCGATAGCCCACTTGTTGAATCGTCGGAGACTTTGAAGCAGAATCGCCTACTTCGTCCGTAGCCAGTGCCGTCGCAGACTCATCCGAACTTTGCTCGCGATTCGCATGAGTAATCCACAGCGGCTTGTCTCGTCGAGTCCAAAGCGCACGCCCAGGGCTTTGACAACCGCTAAGCACCAGAGCGGCAACCACGATCAAGCCCCAACGCCACCACCACGGCAGCAGGGGTTCACACGCAGGCTTTTGCAAGGGGCAAGGGTTCATAACCGCAACATTCTAAGGAAAAGCAAAGCGGAGTTTTCCGGCCGCAGTTTTGTTCGTCCGAGGTGGGTTGGGCTGTCCGGGCGGAGCATGCAAGTACAAAAACGGTGGAGATCCGTACAAAAAATCCGCTCCGGGTCGGGCAATGTTTCGTGGCGTTCGGCCCCCTAGGCGAAGAATGGCCAAAGGGCGCCCCAAGGCTCGGGCCATTTGCAACGGGTCTTCCCCCGGTCGGACTTCAAACCACGGCACTTCGCCCGAGGGCACCGACACCGGAAGGGCTTTGCGCGGATCTTCCAGGTAGATGACCCTGAGGACGAACTTCCCTTGCAAAGCCAGCTCCAAATCCTCTTGTTCCAGCCGAACCGGCACGGGAAACTTCACCGCCACCGGAGCCGGAGCAAAGGTACGGTCAATCACTTCCAGCGTGGGAAACAACTCCTGACCCAAGTGGCCCGGAATCCGAATCACCCGAAGCCGATACACCCGACCGACCAGAAGCCCCACGCGCAGGCGGTCCTGAGGGGGGTCAAACTTTCCTTGACGAGCGATGGCCACTTGAGCTCCCTGGGGAGGGATGATTTCCACCGGTTGGAAATATCCCTGCCACGCCTCTCCCCGGTGAATGGCTCGGTAGCCAATCAGTCCAGGTGGAGCCCAAGCGTTGTGTGGCAGATGGGGTCGGGTCTGTTGAGCCTGGACTGGACCAGGCCCCACTCCCCACATCGCCAATGCTGCCACTGCCACACCAAGCCAACGCATGCCACTCAAGCCAACGACTCCCAAGTGAGGCTACGGCTGAGACGAACTGTCAGAGTTGGAAGATGTTGTCGGGGGAGCGGTATAGCCTGGAGCGCTGGCACCGGGCACGCCAGGCACGCCCACCCGACCTCGCAACAGCGGCACTGCTCCCGGAGCCACCACCTGTTCCTCAATGAAGGTCCGCGTGGGCGGCTGGGGATAGCTAAACCCTGGCACCTGACGCACATGCACTTCCAGTTTTTTGGTGGGACCAGGGATGCGATGCTTGGTATGATTGGTGATGGAGTGGCGTTGCAATCCGGCCGGCACGCCAAGAGGTAAGTGTGGTGGTCCTGGTAGTCCAATCGGCGTGCCCACATAGGGCATCCCATACGGTGGCATCGTCACCCCCGAAACATGAGCCGGTGGCAAGCTCAGTTGGCGCGATTCGTGTTGAGGAACAGCAGCCCCACCCTGGAACGAAGCCGGACGAATGTTGCCTCCGGCCGCTCCTGCCCCGGTAAGCTGCAAATCTTTGTTCCCCATGCGGATGATTACCAAAATGGAACCCCGACGGTCGGCTTCCCGAATGGGATCCACGCCCGGCTCCAATCGGGTGCTGACCAAAGTCTCCACGCCGGCAACGGCCAGCTCTTGGTACTCAGGATCGGGCAGATAGATCACCTTGGTGACGAAGTTCCCGCTGAAGACCTGAGCGAAGTCTTCCTGGGTGAAAGCCACGGGAACCTGGTTATGGGCCAGGAAAGCCTCGGTCTGAGGCGTGGCAGGGCCGACTTCAATCGTCGGATAAAGCTCTTTGCCCGGGTGGCCCGGGATGTTCGTCAGCTTGAGCCGATAGATGGCCCCTTGGGGAAACTCTTGCGCGCCGGGACAGACCAAGGGTTCGGAGTCAAAAGCTCCGGGTCGGGTCACGCTCCACTGGACTTGCATTCCCTTGGGTGAGACGAAAGCCACCTGAGTGGTTTTGGCAGCCACGGGGGGCTGAGGTCCTGGCATCATCACCCCCGGCCCCGGACCATCTACTCCTGGCCCCGGATGCAACAGCAACGGAGCCGGTGGGAGATTATAGACCGGCGGTCCCTGCTGATAGCGGTGGTGGTGCAAGATATGAGGCCGATACGCCAGCTTTTGCCGGTGGTGGTGATGCCACAGGCAACCCTGTGTAGCAACAGCAATCAGGATCAGGCTCAGAGGGACGATGGGCCTTTGCATCGTTGTTCCCCAATTTGGCGTGCAACCGGCACCTGAGGTGGACTTGCAAGTCCCCGGGTGCCTAGAATGCGGCTCCCAATGTGGCCAAGCCACGATTTTTCCTTGGCTTATTTCGGCGAAGGATTGAGCTTTTCTTTGGCAAATCCCTCACTACCCGAAGATGGCTCACAAGCTTCACAACCTGAAAGCATGGCTGGGAGTGCTAGCACTGGCGGTGCTAGGCTCGGCCGGGGGAGTGCTTTGGGCCCGATGGAACCAGGCCCTGAAAGACCAACAATTTCGCATCGTCCCTCCCGATCCACCCTCGGCTCCCTTGGTCCAAGATCCAGACAAATGCCAACAATTGCTCCAACAAGCCCACGATCATCTCCGGCAAGTGCCGCAGTTGGGAGTGCGGTTGAGGATTCGGGCTCGGGTGTTTGAGCGACGGATGCTCGGGGCTGGTCAGTACTGGCAGCGCCGTTTGAGCCACCAGCAGCTCCAAACGCGGTTTCAATGGGCATTGCAACAGGGCACTCAACAAGTCCGCTGGCAACAAGTCTGCGACGGACGCATGCTTTGGACCGCCATCCACTATCCACACAAACGCCAACTGACCCGAGTCAACTTGGACGAACTAACCGCTTCTTCAAAGCCCTCAAGCCAAGTGGCGGTGCCCTACGGGTTGCCCGGATTGTTGAGCCAATTGCTGCAAAGCTGTCGTTTCACGCATTGGCGCGAAACGAAGCTGCAATCCGTGCCGATGGTGGCCTTATACGGCACCTGGCGTCCTGAAGCTCTCCGGTCCTTGGTGCGAGATCCAAAAAGCCTTTTTGGAAAACTTCTTCCTCGGGACCGCAAAGAGTTTCCGGTCCATTTGCCCCAACAGGTGGTGGTGTTTTTAAGCCATCGGGAGCTGTTTCCGTTTCGGATAGACTTTCGTCGGGGCAGGGCAGGGGAGGAGTCGCTGGTGGTGGTGCTGGAGTTTTTCCAACTTCAAACCAGCCCGAAGTTCCAGCAAGGGCTTTTCACTTTTCGCCCAGGTCGGGGCCGCGTGGAGGACCGCACCCAGCAGATGCTTCGTCGGCTTTATCAGGCACGCCGTCCCAAAGGTGAAACAACGCGTTGAGCGTAACCAGCTTGGGTTTTTCGGCTCGCCAGCGCAACAGATTGATGCAGCAGTTTTCTTGAGTGAGCTTTCGCCATTGGGCCGGTGGCATGCCCAGCAGATGGCAAAAGTATGCCCGCAAAACGATATTGTGCGCCACCACCACGATCAGCTTGCCCATGTTGGCCTGACCCAACCGAGCAATGACCGGCTCCACGCGCTGGACCACCTGACGCAGATTCTCTCCACCGCGATAGCCATATACATCCGGGGCCTGGATGAAGCGTTTGTAGTGTTCCGGGTCGCGTTGCATCACCTCCGGCCAGGTCAATCCGGCCCAATGGCCTAAGTCGCACTCCACCAGGTCCGGCTCCACCATCGGCTCCAGGCAGTGAAGATGGGCAATTTCTTGGGCGGTTTGTCGGGCACGGAGCAGGGGACTAGTGTACACCCCAGCCACCGGCCAGGAACGAAGTGCCAGGGCCGTTTGTCGGGCTTGCCACCGGCCCTGGGAACACAAGGGAGTATCCGGCTCTCGCCCCTGGAGTCGCGGAGGATCTTCCAGGTTGATGGCCGTAGCACCGTGCCGAATCAGCACCAACCAAGCCGTATCAGCGTCAAGCGGGGGAGGGTACATGGTGGTTTTCCAATTTCTTGCCAAAGATTGTTTGCGCGCTTTCTGAGCGGATTAAAATAATGCACGGTTGACACCTAGCAAAGAGTGCTTGCTGAGGGCAGTGCGCGATGGCGAATACCTCAGGGCCTTTTCCTCCCAGCGGGCAGCCTTATCCCTCTGCGGTTCCCATGCAGGCTTCCGTGCTCACCCAGCAGGAGCTTCTGGAGAAAGTGCGAGGGAAGGTTGTGCCGCCGGGAATCGCAATGATTGTGATAGGGGTCTTGGGAGCAGTGGTTTGTCCTGGTGTGCTGTTCTTTCTTGGCGCTGCTGCTGTGTTTACACCACGCCCGGAATTTGAGGTGGGAGGGCTTTTTGGTGCTGCCGGGGTCCTGGTGCTGTTGATCCACATAGGGGTAATTTACGGCGGTTGGGCCGTGGTGCGATTGAAGTCCCGGAGTTGGGGACTCCGAGCAGCAATTCTGTGTCTGTTGAGCTTTTGTTTTGGGACGGGGATTTTTGGGCTCATTGTGGGCATTTGGGCCCTGGTCGTCCTGACCAGCCCTGATGTAAAAGCCGCTTTTGAAAGACTGCAAACAGCTCCCCCAAGTGCTTAGCACTGCGTTTCTCCCTCCACGGGACTCTTTGCCTGCAAGCGGGGATTGGCAACCCGGGCAGGGGTTGCTAGCTTGAGACTTCCACCAGCAGGATCGGTCCCGTGAATCGCTACTTTGTCGGATTGCTGTTTTTGTGGCTGGTTCTTTACTGTATCACGGCAGCCCTGGGCATGCAGCTTCCTGAGGAACGCGAGGCCCTGGTGCTGACCCAACGCCATGCTGTGCGCGTTCACTTGCTCCTGGGCGTTTTGACGGCAGTGTGGGGGATGATGGTGCACGGGATCGTGATCACCTACTTTGTGGGCACGAGCCGTTGGTGCCGGGAAGTGACGGAAACCTATCGCTTTGACCCCAACTGGGCTCAAGAGAGCCAACGACTCAAGCGGCGCACTTTTCCGTTGACGCTGCTGGGCATGCTTTCGCTGGTGGGGTTGGTGGCCTTGGGGGCTGCTTCCGATCCCACCTCCCGGATGCCACCGTTGCAGTGGGGCAGGCTGCGGTGGAGCGACTTGCACTTCGGAGCGGCTGTGGCTGTGCTGATGCTGCAACTGGTGGTGGCCTATGTCCAATGGGCCAACATCCTGGAAAACCAAAAAGTGATCCGCCAACTGGTCCAACAGGTCCAAACGGTGCGAAAAGCCAAAGGATTGGAAGATTGATCCCCGTGAGGGCCACTGGTTATGAGAGCCTGCGTGCAACGCGTCAGTCAGGCTTGGGTGGAAGTGGAAGGGGAGGAGGTAGGCCGGATTGGGCCAGGGCTGCTGGCCCTCTTGGGTGTGGCTGCCGACGACTCCTCCCAAGACGCCTCCTACCTAGCCGAAAAAATAGCCACCCTGCGCGTGTTTGAAGACGAGCAGGGCAAGATGAATCTTTCGGTGCAAGAAGTCGGTGGTGGAGTGCTGGTAGTAAGCCAGTTCACGCTCTTGGGCGATTGTCGCCGAGGGCGTCGGCCCAGCTTCACTCAGGCCGCTCCGCCCGAAAAAGCTCAACAGCTTTATGAGTTCTTCTGTTCAGAGCTGTCCAAGCACGGCGTGCCGGTGGCCCAGGGACGATTCCGTGCCCACATGCTCGTGCATCTGGTCAACGATGGTCCGGTAACCCTGCTGCTTGATAGCAAGCGGTTGTTCTAAGCCGCAAGAGCTGATGGGCAATGGTCCCCAGGGCTTCAACGCCGCAGTCTGTCAAACAACGGAGAGTCGGCCACTGCGGTGGATTTTTTAGACTGAACCTGGCTTGCCGGATCAGGGCTTTGGGCTTGGCTTTGGGAAGACCAGGGAGAACCTTGCGCGATCAGTGCACTCAACAGGGCCAGCTTACCATAGGTGGTGATGTTGGCCCAAAGACTCTTTCCCCACCACTTCAAGGCGGTTCCGGCAGAGCGTTTGCGGCGCACCAGTATCCCACGACGCTGAAAACTATAAAGCTCGTCCAGAACCAGGTGGAGCAGATAGCCTAGGGTGGCTGCGGCCGCTTTGAACGCTCGGCCCCCTGGGTTCGGGTCCTCCATGAGCAACCACACCAGTTGCCCACAAATGATCGCCGCCGGCACGCTGTGAAACATTCCCCGATGCACTGTGTACCATCTCAGAAGCGGAAACAGCCCGAAGCGAATTGCCAAATAGATCAACCCTCCGGCCAGAATGATCAAATCCGTCCCCGCTCCCAGATGGCGCCAGCGGTCCAGGAGCAGCATGGGAACCACAGCGGCGGTGAAGGTGACGGTTTCGCGCAGAGGCACACTTTGGTCGCTGTCCAGATCGGGCAAGATTCCCCCAACGGCAAAGAGCCCTGCGGCCAAAAGCGAGCTTTCCCAGGGCATTCCCAGGGCATAGCCTGCGGCCCCATAGCCCAAGCCCAGCGTGGTGCTTGCCGCCAGATGGGTGCGAAAGTTGGCCATGTTGCAACCTTCCAAGCACCAGGATGAAAATCTATTCACCACGATTGAAAGCTTCTTTACTGCCCCTGATCCCAGGTGCCAACCTCGGCTCAGGGAAAAGCAAGCAGTGCAGGCAACTCAGTGGAAGTGATCTTCGGCTGCCTCAGTGCAGGTGGGTATGATCGGATCGCTTTCAGCTTCAGCAACCGAGTTTTCCTCCAGGGAGCATGCACGCTGCAAAGGAGTGGCTTATGGCAACCTACGACTGGGTCATGCTGTCTGTGATGGCCGCTTGTACGCTTTGGGGCCTGTGGCGAGGGATTGCCTGGCAAGTGGCCGCGATCGCCTCCATTGTGGCCAGCTACTTGGTGGCCTTGCGCTTCAGTCCCTGGTTGGCTCCTTATCTTTCGGAAGAAGCTCCCTGGAACCGCTTTGCAGCCATGTTGGTCTTGTATGTGCTGACCTCGCTAGTGGTGTGGATGGCGTTCCACGCGTTTTCCAATGTGATTCGTCGCATTCGGCTCAAGGAGTTTGACCATCAGATGGGAGCGCTGTTTGGAGCAGTGCAAGGGTTGCTGC
>JAJRRR010000456.1 GCA_024279285.1 Planctomycetota bacterium | reverse complement strand
TGGGAGCCGGGGATGCCTTGCTTCCTCTGCGGCGAAGCCCCAGTGCGCACAAAGCCGCCACTGCCACGGCGGCTGTGGCTCCAAACACCCCTGGTGCCTCCCACCACAAAGCTCCCAATGCGATCAGACCCATCAGGCACACTCCGGCCACGAGCCAGAACCGGCTCCGCGAAAAAGGCCGCTTGGTGCCAAGGGGATTCATGACAAAGCAACCTCACTGGTAGTTGGCTAGGGGCTGGAAGTTCCGGTAATTTCTCCGTTGAGGCACCCATGGGGCCTTAGGGCCCTCTGGCCGTCGGAGGGCCAAGGTGGACCCGATTGCCGGATCTTGCGCAAACGCTCCATGCCTTGCCGGTTTGGCAGGGGATCTGTTTAGCGACGGGATTTGGCCGGTTTGCGTTTTTTGATTTTTTTCAGTTGTTGGGCAACCTGTTGGGCTACTTGATCCGAAGGTGGATCAGAGGGCCAGCCGTTTTGGGGCGGGGATTGTTCGGGATGTTGGGTTTGAGTCGGAGCTTGGGCGGCCTGCTGAACCAGCTCCCGAAGAGCTTGCAACTCCTGAAGCCACAGTTGTTGTTGCTCTTGTTCTTTTTGGCGTTGTTGTTGGAGGGCTTGTTCGGCTTCGCCCAGCTCGTGAAGTAATTTCTGATTTTGTTCCCGCAAGGCTCGCAGTTCTTCTTCCAGACGCTGCCAGGCTTGGGGTGGAGGCTGGGACTGGGCTTGTTCGTACTGGGCAATCAAACGCCCCAACGCCGCCAGCGGCGAAGGGTCGTCAAACCCGTGTTGTCGCAAACATCGGACCAGTTCCTCCAATTGCTCTTGAAGCTCCACAACTTGAGCGGTCTGTTGGGCCAGTTCACGCTGACACTCCTGAAGCAACCGTTCTAGTTCATCACATCGCTGTTGGAGTACCTGGCACACTCCAGTTTGGCCAAACATCTGGTCCAGCAGACCAAACAGCCGTTGGGTGTGCTGTTCCAGGCTTTCTTGATACTGTTGAGCACAGCGATGCCAAGCCTGGAACACCTGGAAGCAGCGGTCTTGGTGTTGGGCCAAAGTTGTCGCGTCCACACACTCTCTCCTATATGCAAGGTCAGCCGCAGAACCTCTTGCGACAGGAAAATCAGGTCAGAGGGGACCGGATGTAGCGGTCGCAACGATTCCACACAAACCCTAGGTCACAATTCTCCCCAAAGCAAACGCCTCCGTTGGAGATTAGGTTGGACCGTGGAGAGCTTTAGTCCGATAGATGGCATGGGCCATGTTTGCGCTCCTTTTCTGGTGGCTTTGACGGAGGCGACGCAGATGCGACACGGATGGATCGCGCTGGCGGTATGGCTGCTGGGCTCATGGCCTCTGGGAGCCCAAGAAACTTCTCCCAACCCCCTCTGGCCTGAGTCCGCAGAGGTGCAAACTGTTGCTCAGGAGCAACAGGTTTCGCAATCCGAACACTCTTCCGACAATCCTTCCGACGAAGACTGCTGTTTTCAGGCTCACTGCGAGGAGCTTCAGGCCCTAGCGGCTGCGGCTTACAAGAACCCGTTTTACAAGAATGATTTTTCCTACCTGGAGGATCCTCACTACCAACCGCAGCTTTTGGGCGAGCGGCTCAAGCGTCTGGCAGCTCCCTGGGGCACGGTGTTGGACCTGGGCGGGCAATACCGCATGCGATTCCACAACGAGCAGAACCATCGCGGGCTGGGGCTTACCGGCCGGGATGATACTTTTCTGCTGCATCGTCTGCGGCTGTTTGCCAACTGGGAGGTGACGCCTTGGGCTCGGGTGTATCTGGAATACCGCGATGCCGTCAGCGAGTTTGAGCAATTCCGCCCCCGGCGGATTGAAGAAAACCGCTCCGACATTCTCAACCTGTTTGCCGAAGCGATAGTGTGGGAGAATGGTTGGGGGCAGTTGGGTGCCCGAGTGGGACGACAAGAGTACCTGTTCGGCACCGAGCGGCTGGTTTCGCCCCTGGATTGGTCCAACACCCGGCGCACCTTTGACGGAGCCACACTCTATTGGCGCGGGGAGAATTGGGACATCGACGGATTCTGGACCCGGCCTGTTTATCCGGACGCACGAAACTTCGACAATCCTGATAACTCGCAACAGTTCTTCGGGGTTTATTGTACCTACAAAAACCTGCGCAACGCCAAGCTGGAACTTTACTATCTGAACTTCAGCGAGGATGCAGGTTCTCCGGACTTTTATTTCAACACGCTTGGTTTGCGGTACGAAGCCCATCGGGCCCCTTGGCATATGGAGGTTGAAGCTGCTTATCAGTTTGGTCAATTCGGCGCGGTTGACCATTCGGCAGGGGCATACACAGTAGGCTTGGGACGCGATCTGGTTATGTTGCCTCGCACGCCGCAGCTTTGGGTATTCTTTGATTGGGCTTCCGGCGACTCGGTTCAAGGGAACGGGTTCCACCACTTGTTTCCCTTGGGACATTACTATCTTGGCTTCATTGACTTATTTGGACGGCGCAACCTCCAGACGGTAAACATCCTCTACAAGCACCAATTGGCCCCAAAGTGGCGGTTGCTCTTGTGGTGGTATGTGTTCTGGCTCCAACGCACGGACGATGTTCCCTACAGTGTGACGATGACCCCCTTGGTCTCCACCCCTGGGGGATCTCGGGAGTTGGGCCAGGAGCTGGACCTGATTGTCGGCTACCGGATCAGCCCCCGCATGGACTTGCTGGTGGGGTTTTCGTACTTTTGGGCAGGGAAGTTTTGGGCCACGAATCCCTCGCCGGGGATTTTCAACGGAGATGCCCACTTCACTTACATTCAATGGATCACAAACTTCTAAGCCTGCTGTTGCCACGAAATGCCCTGCCAAGCGCCCAAAAAACCGGATCCGGCCTTGGGTCGGATCCGGTCGGTTTTGGAGAGGTGCGGGGGATCAGTATCGGGCCACATCTTCCACGGATTTTCCGGTCAGTTGGGCCACCGTGCGTTGGGCTTCTACGGTCATCATCCGCAACTCGCTTCCCACGGCAATGAACTGCATGCCTTGCTCGGCCCGACGCAATGCCGTCTGAGCGTCCATGACATGCATTCCCGTGGGTGTGCCCACCTTGCGGCCCACCTCTATCACTCGCTGGATCGTGGCCTCAAACTCCTCGTCAGTGGCTTCGGTTCCATCGGGCTTGCGCATGTTGGCTCTTAGATCCACAGGTCCGACAAAAATGGCATCCACGCCCGGCAAGCTATAAATCGCTTCGGCATTCTCCACTCCCAGAGGGCTTTCGGTCTGAAGTACCACGAGGATCTGATCGTTGGCCTGAGCGTAGTACTCTCCGGCGGTGGCGTCAAAGTTCAAGCAGTGCATCCCCCCGCCCAAGCTTCGGTTGCCCTCTGGGGGATACTTGGCTGCTGCGACGGCCACCCGGGCTTGTTCAGGAGTGTTGACCATGGGGACCACAATCCCCCAGGCTCCCGCGTCCAGAACACGCTTGATGTAGTCGTGGCTTCCTTGGGGGACTCGGGCCAAGGGGACACAACCGGCTTCGGCCACCACAGCAAAGATCGCTGCTGCTTGCGACCAATCGATGGCCGAGTGTTCCAAGTCCAGCGTGAGCCAGTCAAAGCCCAGTCGGGCCATGATCCGCGTGGCGTACAGATCGCCCAGGGAAAGCCAGGTGCCGAAACTCGGCTCCCCCCGACGAAGCTTCTCCTTGATCGGGTTGGTACGCATCGGATTCGTCTCCTCCAGGTGGTTTTTCCTGCGGCGGAAGTTCATGCCTGCCAAAGCTCGCAATTAAAATAAAATCCCTTTTCCACTGCGTACAGTCCCTGGGCGTCAAAGCGAAAAAAGCAACTCGTAAACACGGCAAAGGCTGCAACCATGAACTTCCGGATTCTTGTTGGCATGCTGTTGTTTTTCGGGGCCGGGATGATTCTTGGGCTCACTCAGGATTCCAAACCGATGGGACAGCGGCTGCTTGTGGCTCAGGCAGCTCACCAGGACAAATCCTCCGAAGATAGGACCGATCAACTCCAACAGGCGATAAACCAGGGGGGACGGGTCGTGCTGCCACCAGGCACGGTCCGCATCACTCGTCCGTTGGTGGTCAATTTGCAACGCACAGGACCGATGGCCATCCTGGGCTATGGAACCACGCTGGTGATGGAAGGTCCCGGGCCGGCGATTCAAATCGTCGGACACCACCAAGGCACGGCCGATCCCAAAACCCTACAAGACCGCCTGTGGCAGAACCAGCGGATGCCCGTGATCCAAGGGCTGGCCATTCAGGGGGCCCATCCTCAAGCTCATGGCATTCGGGCCCTGGGGACCATGCAGTTGGTTCTCCGGGACATCGTGGTGCGTGGGGTAAAACACGCCTTGTGGCTCGTGCAACGCAACCGCAATGTGATCATTCAAGGCTGCCACTTCTACGACAATCGTGGAGTGGGAGTGTTTCTTGATCGCGTCAATCTCCACCAAATCAACATCACAGGTTCCCACATCAGCTACAACCGCCAAGGAGGGGTGGTCGTCCGCGGGGGAGAGGTACGCAACTTGCAAATCGGCTCCTGCGACATTGAAGCCAACATGGCTCCGGGGGAATCCACGGCCAATGTGTTGCTGGACATTCAAGAGGGTTCCTGCCGTGAAGTGGCCATCCTCGGCTGCACCATCCAGCATACGGCCCAAGTACCTTGTGGAGCCAACATCCGTTTGTTGGGCCACGGAGCCCAGGACCCCAGAAAGGTGGGCAACTTGACCATCCAGGGCAATCTGCTCAGCGATGCCCAGTTCAACATTCATCTTCGGTTTGCTCGGGCGGTGGTCATCCAAGGCAATGTCATGTGGCGAGCCGGACGCCAACATCTCTTGGTTCAAGGGTGTCAGCAGATCCTTGTTGCGGGCAATCTGATGGACCGAAGCTCCGACTACAAACACTTCGGGCAAGACCAAGTGGTGCTGGAGAACTCGCAGGCAGTAAGCCTGTTGGGCAACCACCTGGTTGGTGCCCGAGGACCTCAAGCGGCTGTGCGGGTGCGAAGGTGTCGGGAAGTGTTGTTGAGCCACAACGCCTTGTTTGATTGTGAGGGACCTTTGCGCATTGAGGCTACCGAGGGCGGGATTCTCGGGCCCCATTGGTTGAACCCTCCAGGCAAAGTTCTGCTGGAGTCCGGATCACGGCTTCAACGCCTGCCTGTCTCCCCAGATCGTTAGGCCGTTGCATTTCTTCGCCTGAGATGGGCAAGTAGGATGGAAAAAGGGGCATGGCGGGACTACAGATCAACAAGCGAGGTATGCAATGAAGCAACTGGCATGGGGAATTGTGGTGTTGGTTTTGTTGGGACCGGTGCCGCAGTGGACCCTGGCCCAATCGGGCAGTGTTGCCCAAGGCACTCGGTCTTCCGGCGGTCTTCGTCGGGTTTTTGGTCCTAGTGCTTCGCCACCGGAAGCACAGGTGTCTGCCAACTACCAAGGGCGAAGAATGTACTTTGGTCCGCCCCGATATTACTTCTACCGCTACATCTATCCTCGCTATTACGGCTACAGCCCTTATGTGCGACGGTTTTACTATTACGGCCCGCGGTGGTACTTTGGTCCCTACTGGGGCCCGGGCGGATATGTCCCTCCGGCCCTGTGGTGGCGAATGTGGTACTACCCTGGGTGGTTTGGCACATGGGGGTTGGGAGTGCGTAGGGTTCCATCTCCGCAATGGTGCCCCTGCGAGCCTGTTTATTAGCCCCTTTGGTGGAAACGCGCTGATCCGGACTTGGGTCAAGGATGGTCCAGTCCTGTTTTCCCAGCACAAAAGTTCAGATCAGCTCTCTGCTCAGGTCTGCCTCTGTTTGCTAAAGTGGCAACTTGGCAAAGGATTTTTCGGTAGATACGGTTCCGCGTACAACACGCACAACTGAAGATGTACCGACCTCAAGTGGCTTTGGTAACCGGAGGAGGGCGAGGGATTGGAGCTGCCTGCGCTGTGGCCCTGGCCCAAGAAGGATACCATGTGGCCGTGTGTGCCCGAACCGAAAGTGAGTTGGACCTGGTGACCGAAAAAGTGCGTGCCAGTGGCTCCCAGGGGCTCTCCCTCCCAGCCAACCTGACCAAAAAGGAAGAAGTCCTGCGCGTGGTCCAAGAAACCCAAGAGCACCTGGGACCCATTGACATCCTCGTCAACAACGCCGGAGTGGGCAGCAGTGCCAATCCCAAACCTCTGGTGGAGTTTGACGATGAGTTTTGGGAATTCACCTTGCGGCTCAATGTCACTGTGCCCTATTGGTTCATGAAGGCGGTGTTGCCCGGAATGGTGGAGCGTGGTTGGGGGCGGGTGATCAACATCGCCTCCATCAACGCCAAATATCCCAGCATGCACGGAGCGGCTTACACGGCCAGCAAACATGCCCTTGCCGGACTGACCAAAGTGGCCGCTTTGGAGCTGGCCGGAACAGGGGTGACGATCAATGCGGTTTGTCCGGGTGTGACTCGTTCCCGAATGAACGACCTGCGGCTTCAGTACGATGCCCAACGGCTCGGCGTGCCGGTGGAACAACTGGAGCGGGAGTCCACTCCCTTGGGACGCCGTCTGGAGCCGGAAGAAGTGGCCGCTGCGGTGGTCTTCCTGGCCAGTCCTCAGGCCGGGGCAATCAATGGCCAGTTGCTCAATGTGTGTGGAGGACGCTATCTGGCTTGCTGACCGTGGGGTGAGAAAATGCCCCTAGCACTGGTTGCCCTCGGCTCCAACCAAGGTCCTCGGGTCCAACTGTTGCAACAAGCCCGAGCGTGGCTCAGCTCTCGAAGATCGCTCCACCCGCAGGGGGCAAGCCGGGTGTGGCTCACGCGTCCCGTGGGCGGACCAGCCAAGCAGCCCCAGTTTGCCAACCAGGTGCTGCTGTTTCGTGCGGAGTGCTCGCCCCTGGAGCTGCTGGAACTTTTGCAACAGTGCGAGGCCCAGTTGGGACGCAAGCGTCAGCAGCTTTGGGGACCACGCACCCTGGATGCCGATTTGTTGCTTTACGGGCAAGAGGTAATTCAAACGCCCAGGCTGTTGGTGCCTCATCCCCGGATGAGTTTCCGCCGCTTTGTGCTCCAGCCGGCTGTGGAGGTAGCTCCTCGGATGATCCACCCGGTAGCTGGCATGTATTTACAGCATCTTTTGCGGCAACTGGACCAGTCGGAGCAAGTGCTGGTGCTTTGGCCCGGTCGGCAAATCTGGCAGGCCTTGCGAAAAGCTGCCTCGCAATCTTCAGAGCGTCTTGTCCGATTGGGACCGTGGCAGTTGAAGCTGGCAGGCGAGAAAGATAGCGCCCCCTGGGATCCGAACACTTGGGAAGTGTTTTTTGGAGAGGAGGAGCTCGCTTCGGATCAACTTCCAAGAGCCCGGCTTGCTGCAATTTGGTCCGCCCAAGAAGTTGCAGCGGGGGAAGTGCTTTCCGTGCCGGAGGAAGCTCAGGCCAAGGAAGTGATTCGGCAAGTAGGCCCTCATTTGGTTTTCTGCTCTTTGGAGCCCTCGCTTTTGGTCCGTGAGCTTGCCGCTGCCCTGGAAGCCACCGGGCCGGAGACCATGATGGGCATTTTGGAACACACAGGCAAAGATCAGGTCCACTGAAGCCTGGACTGGGAAGCGACGGATTGGTTCCACAGAACCGGCAAAGTTTCTCTGATTGGGAGGGTCTTCAGGAGAGAGGGTCCGATGGTATTTTCCAAGCTGGTTGTAGCAGCCGTAGTGTCTGCACGGTGTGGCCAAACCGCATCGGCGTTCGGCCCCGTGGTGGAGTGCAAGCGGAAGATTGGGCGAATAAACACAAACGGAACCCCTGGATCTTGTTCCCGACTTGCACGGAGGTGGTGGCTGTGATTGGGCAAGCCTGGTCCTTGTGGTATCACGCCCGAAGTTTGCAGGAAGCGGTGCAACTGTTGGTGGAGAAGCACACTTCAGTGGCGTTGGCATTGATTCCGCGTACCGAGGGCCAATCCTTGGCGTGGACCCGAGGTTATCTTTGGGCTCAACTGCGGCGGCGGTTGCGTCCTGCCGTGGGTGAAGTGCTGGAGTCGTTTCCCGAGTTGGGGGCTTGGGCAGCCGAGCCAGTGTTGGAGCAGAGCACGGAGCAGTTGATCCAGCGGGCGATTGCTCATCGGGTCGCCCGAACTGCTGCTCCCCGACGCCATGCTGCCTGAGCTTTGCTGGGTGCCTTGGGCTCCGTTCGTTCAGGAACGGAGCTTTTTTTCTTTTCAGGGCTGATTGAAAACCTGGCCCACTGATCCTATAATCCGGCACTTGTTTCCAAATGTTTTTAGGTGCTTTATGGGTTCAGGAGATCGGTTCCTCTTGCTGGTTGGGTGGACAGATGGAACAACATTGCCGGTCGGATCGGCCCAGCCCATCTTGGGCCACGGCTGAACAGGCCCCCTTGGAACTCCAACACCACATGGTGGTCCTGGATGCCAACTTGCGTCAGCTTCTTGACCCCCGACGCAAGTTGTCTCTGACCGGCGCGCTGGTGGCCGACTTGCTAGAAACTCTCCAAATGGAACCACTGGGCAGGTTGGAAATCTACGACGCGGTGGACCAAAGGGCTCCCGGTTGGTCTTTTGTCCAGGCAATTACCACCAGCCACATCAGCGGCCACTACTTTGAAAAACCCGGACTGCACCCTCATGTTCACTTGGACATCTATTCCTGCAAGCCCCTGGAATTCATGCAAGTGCTGGAGGTGGTGGATCGGCACTTGAAGTTGGCTGATTGGGTGGGGACATTCATCCATCGGGACATGGACTTGGGTCAGCGTCGGGTGTGGGAGATGCAGGGCTACGGGGCCCGACTCGTCCGACGCCGTATGCTGGAAGCTCCAGTGGAACAGCCTGAAGCTCAAGCTCCCAGTTGACTGCAATGGGCCCTTCGTTCTGGACTGGCCAGGAGCCCCAGCTTAGCCTCTTTGATCTTAGCCTGACACCTCAGCAAGCGCGGCTGGTGGTGGTGGCCGTGCCTTGGGAAGCCAGCACCTCGTTTCGCCCAGGCACTTTTCATGGCCCTGAGGCGGTGCTTCGGGCCAGTGTGCAAGTGGACCTCTACGATCCCTGGCTGGGCTCTCCGGAGGAGCATGGGCTGGCTCTGCTGCCTCCGGACCCGCAGCTCCTTCAGTGGCACGCTCAGGCTCTGGATGCTCTCCGGCAGAATCGCCCCGAACAAGCCGACCTTCTGGCCCAGAAGCGAAACCGTTGGGTGGAACACACTTGCCAGGAGCTTTGGCAAGCTGGCAAAGTCGTCGTGATCCTGGGTGGGGAGCATGGCGTGTCGTTGGGAGCGATTCGGGCGGCGGTGGAACACTGGGGGCCCTTGGGGGTGCTCCAGGTGGATGCTCATGCCGACTTGCGCCCTCAGTACCAAGGCATGCGGTTCTCTCACGCTTGTTTTGCTGCTCGGGTGCTGGAACTGGAGGGCGTGGTGCGGCTCGTGCAGCTTGCAGTGCGCGACTTGTGCCGTCAGGAAGCCCAACGCATGACCGACGACTCGCGCATCTGTACTTTCCTCCATGCCCACTGGAAAGGCCAGCTCCAACAGGTCGTAGAAGCGTTGCCCGCTCGGGTGTGGATTTCCTGGGACATAGACGGTCTGGAACCGGCGCTTTGTCCCAACACCGGAACTCCCGTGCCTGGAGGGCTGCGCTGGGAAGAAGCCACGGAGTTGCTCCGAATGCTAGTGCAATCGGGTCGTCAGATCGTGGGAGCCGACTTGTGCGAAGTGGCTCCAGAGCCGGGGCGCCCGTTGGGCCAAGGTTGGGACGAGATCGTAGGTGCCCAGTTCCTCTATCGTCTTTGCGGGTGGACTCTGGCAAGCCAAGGCATCCATCGGCCCAACCCTTTGGAGCATCGTTCCGAATAATCCCAGAGGCTTGGTCCGGCTTTACTGCCGGAAAGACTCTAGCCAAGGGGGAAGCCACTGGGCCAGTCGGGCCGGATCGTGGAGCTTTCCTTCCCACAGGGCCAAGGCCAGTTGGCGCACGGTGGCTCGGGCCGGAGGATGGTGCAAGTAGTCAATTTGGCTTTTGCCGGCCACTCGGGCCAGGAGGCATCCGGCCAGATGGGCCAAAAAACGCTGCTTCATCCCTAGCCAGGCTTCTTGATCCAAGTGGGCCTGCATCGCCGCAGCGTAGGTTTCCCAGAACGCTTCCAGCAGCTTCAGATAAGCCGCCCGATCAAGGCCCTGGTGTTGAGCATGAAAACACTTCAGCACCAGATGGGCATGGAAAAAGCCCAGGTCAAATGCCGGATCGCCGAAGTGCCCGGTTTCAAAGTCCACCATCATCAGCCCGCCCGGATAGACCAGCAGGTTCTTGGGACTAAAGTCTGCATGCACTAGAGAGTGCCGACGGGTAAGGCCCTCCTGGATGAGCCTTTCCAGGTGGGGTCGGGCCTGAGGGTCCCGTTCTGCCACAAAGCGGTAATAAGGATCCAACCGGAGCTGATCGAACACCTGCCGGTCGTCCAGCTCGGGGGCCAGATCCGGGCGATTCCAGGTTCGGGTGTGGAGTTGGGCCAGCACCTGACCACACCATCGGGCCACCTGGGGATCCACCTCACCTTGGAGCAAAAGGGACTTCCAGGTGCGATGTCCGGGGGGAGCTGCGGTCATGGCGAACGCATAGTTGGCCCGATCTTCCCATAACACCTCCGGCAACTGGATTGGCAATTGCACCCCCGCCAGCACTTGTTGACAAGCCTTCAAAAACGCCACCTCGCGCCAGATGCGCTCCGGGGTGGAAAACCACGGTTGAGGCGTGCGGAGCTGACGACGCACCTGCTTGACCACTATCGGCAAGCCCAACTCCCCCGGACCATCTACATACAAGACCACATTGGACACCCCTCCGGCCAACTGGCGCACACGGACTCCATGAGCCTGGGCCAAGCGGCCCTGACGAACCAGATAATCCGCCAAGTTGGACTCATCCAAGAGCTCCATAGCAGATCAGCTCACCCAGGGCGCAAAGAAAAACGCTTCTGCTGGTGCAGAAGCGTAGTGACTGGATTGGGGTTATTCGGCTCCGGCGGTGGCTGGTTCTTGGGTTTGGGTGTTGTTGGTGTTGTTGAGTTCTTCCTCGCCGGCCACTTGGACTTTTTCTTTTTTGCGTTTGAAGCGTTCTTTGAGTCGCGTGGCTTTGCCCACCCGATCGCGCAAGTAGTAGAGTTTGGCCCGACGCACTTTTCCGTGCCGTCGCACCACCACTTTGAGCACATTGGGCGAATGGAGTGGGAACTTCCGTTCCACGCCTTCCCCTTGCACGATGCGGCGTACGGTGAACATTTCCCGAGTGCCGCCGCCACTTCGGGCAATCACCGTGCCGATGAACACCTGAACCCGTTCCTTGTTCCCCTCTACAATCCGGGTGTGCACCTCCACCGTGTCGCCGATTTCAAACTGCGGCGGGTCGGACTTGAGGTACTTCTGCTCCACATGCCGAATCAGGTCCTGGCTCATGACGCTATCCCTGGCTGCTTGCAGGAGGGAAACCCAAGGCTGGTAAGGTCAAAGGTGTGAAAAATCAATCATGTCCCAGATTGGGAGTCTTTGTCAAGTGGGGGTTGGAGCAACTCCGGGCGGCGTTGGGCGGTGCGGATGCGGGATTGTTCCTGGCGCCAACGGCGAATCGCCTCGTGATCGCCGCTAAGGAGTACATCCGGCACGCGATAACCTCGGTATTCCCGAGGTCGGGTATATTGGGGGCCCTCCAGCCACCTCTCAGGACCAGAGAAAGAGTCCTGAACACTGGAGTCTTCGTCTCCCAACACCCCGGGCACCAGACGAATGACGGCGTCAATGATGACCATCGCGGCCACTTCGCCGCCGTTGAGCACATAGTCGCCGATGGAGATTTCCTGGGGACGCAGAATCAGCCGCACGCGCTCGTCAAATCCTTCGTATCGGCCGCAGATGAGGATAAGCCGGGGATGTTGGGCCAGTTGCTCCACCAGAGCCTGGTTGAGCCGCTGGCCTTGGGGGGTGAGCAACACCAGGTGGCCTGGCTGGGGGTGCATGGCCTGGACATCTTCCGCACATTCCACCACCGGCTCGGGGCGAAGGACCATGCCGGGTCCACCCCCATAAGGCCGATCGTCCACCCTCCGGTCCCGATCCCACGACCAGTGACGAAAATTGTGCAAATGCACTTCCACCAGGCCGCGGTCTTGGGCCTTTTTTAGCAGGCTCTGGTTCAAGTAGCCGGAGAAGATTTCCGGGAAAAGCGTCAGTATATCAAACCGCATGCCCAGGCATCCCAAAACACAACCCCCTTCCCGACGCTGGGGAGAGGGGGTTGAGGGAAAATTGGTTTCGGCAGCACCCTACTCTTGCAGGTTCGGCTGACTGCTTTGGCCACCGGTGGCGGCTTGGGCCAGTCCCCGGCGACGGGAACGCTGAAGCTGGAGCCGCTTGAGGGCTTCTTCGTTTTCTTTGACCCGAGTTCCGCCCGGGCCGTATTTTTTCAGCAGCACGCGCACCTTTTCCGTGGGCTGAGCCCCCACGCTGAGCCAATAGGCCACACGCTCGCGGTTGAGCACCACTCGGGCATCGGTGTCGGGAACCATGGGGTCATAGGTGCCCAGTTCTTCAATCGTTCTCCCATCTCGGGGGGCTCGGGCATCCATGACACAAATCCGGAAAAACGGCCGATGCCGTCGCCCTAGCCGCTTCAAGCGAATCCGTACCACGGTTGCTTCCCTCTGTGTTGATTAGGAGGAAACTTGCCCAAGGTTCAAAATCCCGATTATATCACCACCCCCAGTGGCCCAAAAGGGGGCTTTTCCTGCCTCCCAGAGCCCTTGATTGCTGAACCCTGGAGTGCCATAGGGTATCATAACTACAACATTTGGCAAACCAATCAACGAACCTCTTTCGTCAAGGGACCCACCATGCGTGCGTTGCAGCAGAGCGTTTGGGTGAAGTTTGCCGTTTGGGCTGCATGGATCGGGTTTGCCGCCGCAGCACTGCTGGCCGAAGACAAGGACCTGGCCCGCGAGCAAGCCCTGGCCCGAATGCAACAAGTGGCCCGATTCCTCGCCGACGACCAGCGCCAAGGACGCGGCATCGGCACCCAAGGTCTGGAACAAGCCGCCCAGTTCATCGCCGAACAGTTTGCCCAAATGGGCCTGAAAACCGATCTGGTCAACGGCTCCCCGTTTCAAGAGTTTCCCCTGCGCGGCACCGCCCGATTGGGAAAGCCCAACCACTTGGTCTTCCAGGGGCACAAGACTTGGGAGCTGAAGCTCAACACGGACTTTCGCCCCTTGGCCCTGGGTGGGTCGTTTCAAAGCCAGGAGCCGTTGGAGTTGGTTTTCGTAGGCTACGGGATCACGGCCCCTGAGCTTCAGTACGACGACTATCAGGGCGTGGATGTGCAGGGCAAGGTGGTCATCGTGCTGCGCAAGGAACCGCAGCAGAACGATCCCCAAAGCAAGTTCAACGGCACCCGGCACACCCGCCATGCCCTGTTCACTCGCAAAGTTTCCAACGCTTTCCAGCATGGAGCCGTGGGGGTGATTCTGGTCAACGACCGGCACACGCTGTTGGGTTCTGTTCAAGGGCGATTGAAGCAGTGGGATCAGTCGGTTTCTCAACTGGAGAAGCTGCGAAAACAACTGGTCCAAGCCCAAGCCAACGCCGATCCCGCTCAAGTGGCCAAGCTGCTGCAACAAGCCGCTCCTGTGGCCCGAACGGCCCAACAGCTTTCCCAATCCCTGCCCGGTGCCTTGGACGCCTTACTCCCGTTCAACACCGGGTTGGGCTCGGATACGCCTCGGTCTATAGCCGTAGTGTCGGTGCGTCGGGCCGTAGTGGATCAGTTGCTTCGCACCGGATTGGGCAAATCGCTCCTGGAGCTGGAACGCCAAATTGATCAGACTCTCAAACCACAAAGCGGGGAACTGAAGTCCTGGACGGTGACCATCCAGACTTCCATCCAGCGCAAAGAGCACCGAGTGAAAAATGTGCTGGCCCTGTTGCCCGGAGAAGGTCCTCTGGCCCAGGAAGTGATTGTTCTGGGAGCCCACTATGACCACCTAGGCTTTGGCGGTTTTGGCTCTTTGGCTCCCGGCTCCCGCGAAGTCCACAACGGAGCCGACGACAACGCCTCCGGCACCACGGTGCTGCTGGAAGTGGCTCACCGCCTTGCTCAACGAGGACCGCTGAAGCGCTCCGTGCTGTTCATCGCCTTCACGGCCGAGGAGCGAGGCTTGATCGGCAGCTCTTACTATGTGAACCATCCGGTGCTGCCGCTGAAAAACACCGTGGCGATGTTCAACCTGGACATGGTGGGCCGATTGCGCAACGACCGGCTCATCTTGCAGGGCCTGGATACGGCCAAGGAGTTTGGCCCTCTGCTGGAACGGCTCAACCGCCGCTACAAGTTCCGCCTGGCGCGACGACCTGGGGGGAGTGGGCCCAGTGATCACACCTCCTTCTATCTTAAAGGTGTGCCTGTGATTCACTTCTTCACCGGGCTGCACTCCGATTACCACCGTCCCAGCGACGATGTGGACAAACTCAACTGGGAAGGCATGCACCGGATTGCCAGCTTGGTGACGGAGTTGATCGTGGAGGTGGCCAACGCTCCGCAAAGGCCCCAGTATGTCAAAGTGGCCCGATCCTCCCCACGACCTAGACCCCAAGGCACACGGCCCTACTTCGGGTCCATTCCCGACTTCACTCACGAGGGGCCAGGCTATCGCCTCATGGGCGTGGCCGAAGGAAGCCCTGCGGCCAAGGCAGGTCTCAGGGCCGGAGATGTCATCGTGCAATTGGGCAAGTACAAGGTGGACAACTTGGAGGACTTTGACTCAGCGCTGCGCAAGTACAAGCCGGGCCAGAAAGTTCCGGTGAAAGTGCGTCGTCTTCGGCAAACACTTACTTTGGAAGTGACCTTGGGCGATCCGCGTTAGCGTGGGCCAGCCGTTCAGGACCCCATGCCAACCCAAGCCATCCATCTTCCAACACACACTGGGTGGCCACCAGGTCTTTGAGCCGAGGGTTTTTCTCCCAGCGCGGAACGAAAAGCGGCCACTTGCGCTGGTGATCAAAAATGCGGTTGAAAATCCCTCGTACCACCAGTTCCGAACCTAACCGGCGAAAGTTGCCGGTGATCTCCACATAACCTTCGCGCTTGAGCCAGAACCACCGGCCCTCTTGCACTGGCACCAAATGCACGACCACTTCAATGTTCTTCCACCGGCGTCGTGGGGTGCCCAGTTGAGCAAATCGCATCTGAAGTTCAATCCGACCCTGATCCATGCGCACGCGCACCGGATTGCGTGAGGCGAAATGCAAGATGGCTTTGCGGTCCTTGCCTCGGGCCAGGGTAAAGGAGAGCTGAAGCCGCTGGCACAAGTAGCGTTCAAGCTGAGCCAGGGTGAAGCGTTTTCCGGCCAACTCCAGACGGTCCAACAGGTTGTTCAAAGCCGACTCGTGCAGTTGGAAACTGGCCCAACTTCCCTGGGGGGCTCGGGGCCGTGGGGTGTGGGCTCCCAGTTGATCCGGACCGGCAAGCCGCACTCGCACTACCACCTGGTCTTGGGTGGTTCGGGCCAGGAGCAACGGGTCCAGGCGCAATTGACCCCGCACTTGATTGACGACCCGTATCCAACGCCGATCCACTTGCTCCAGAGCTTGACCGACCTGATGCTCAAACTGCTGGCGGATCCGTTGGCGAAGCTTCCACTGAGCTTCGGCCTGAACATCGGGGAGCAATTCTTGGCGTTGGTTCATCGCAGCCCAACGCAGCAAGTCTCCAAGCAGAGGAATACCGTCAGCAGGGGTTTGGACATCTTCCAACTGGCTGTGGGTTTCCACTTCCACCTGAGCCGGCCCTGCCCGAAGGCGCCCGGCCAGCAAACGCACCACGCATCGGGCCTGATAACGCGCCACCGTGCGCTCGTGCGTGGTGACGATTCCGGCCTGGGCTTCAGTACAAGAGTGGATGGTCCCGTGAGCCTGGACCAGAAGTTTCAACGACCGATCAGGAATGGTCAGAACACGAATCTGCGTGGTGGCCCAACTCTGGCCCCAAACCGGAATGCCCAAGATGGTCTCCGACACTTCCTGTTGTTGGGAAGAAACCGGAGGCAGCAGGCGGTCTATCAGCCGACGATGCACGGCCACTCGCACATTCGTGTTGTGCCATGCCGAGATAAGCTCCCGCTGTTGGGCCAGGGAGCAGACGGAGCTATGAGCCAGGAGGCGTACGAATTGGGCCAGATGTTTGCGATGAGGGCCTTGGGGATCTTGTTCCATCTGTTCGGCCCAACGGGCAATTTGGGCTGTTTTCACCTGGAGCAGTGCTCGGGCACAAAGTCGGTGTTGGAGTCGGGACACTTGGGTCCAAGGAACTCCTTTGGCCATGGACGGATTGCTCCTAAGAGCGTCCAACCGGTGAAGAAACTCCTCGGCCAAAGCCGACCACCTGGATGGCCGTTGGGACGAAGCCACTTGAAGCTGCTCCAGCAGCAGAGCCTCAGCCCAGCGGCTTCCTCGGTCTTGGGTCAGCAATTGTCGGGAGGTGTTCAAAGCCAGGGCCGAAAGTTCTCTTTCCAGCGCTTGTTTTTGATCTGCGTGTTGGCTTTGCCATCGCTGCAACTGATACAAACTGCTCCACAGCACCAAACGGCGATTTAAGGCCCAAGCGGTGCGTCGGGCCAAAGGGCCCCGACGAGGATGTTTATCCGCCTGAGCCTGCTTCCAAAGCTGTTCTGAAGCTGCACTCAGGCGTTGGGGATCCCATGCTTCCCACTCACCTTGGCTCAAGCGTTGGTAAAGCTCGGCACTGAGACGACCGATCTGCCGGACCAGCTTGCGATACTCAGGCCATTGGGCCAGTTGGTCCAGATAGGACTTCAACCCCGGTGGGGGGGGTAACACCTGGGTGGAAACAATCAGGGGATCGGGGGAAGCCGGTTTGAGGCGCTTTGCTGAGGAGCTTAGCTG
>JAJRRR010000455.1 GCA_024279285.1 Planctomycetota bacterium | reverse complement strand
CCAGCGTCCACCAGCACGATGCCCCGGTGGTGGACCACGGAGCCCAGGAGCTTTTGGACCAAGTGGGCATGGCCAAGGAGTTGTTTGATCCGGGGTTTCATGCCCAGGCTTTGCAGCGTGTGTGCCAGGCTTTGCGCAAAAGTCTGGCTCGGCCTTTGCCGGTGACTCACCTGGGCTGGGGCCAGGGACTTGTGCACCAGGTGGCTTCCAACCGTCGGGTGCGCTGGCCCGATGGGCGCGTGGACTTCAGCCGTGGAAGCGGCTCCGGAGGAAATCCTTTTTATCGCAGCGCTGCCCAAGGGCTGATTGATCCCTGGCTCAAAACGCTCAGCTTCTGGAACCACCACCAGCCCGTGCTGGTCCTGTACACCTATGCCACCCACCCGATGAGCATCTACGGACAAGGAGAAGTGAGCGCGGATTTTCCGGGCCTGGCTCGCCGCATGCGGCAAAAAGACCAGCCGGAGGTGTTCCAGATTTACGCATCGGGATGCAGTGGGGATGTGACGGCCGGCAAATACAACGACCGCTCGCCCAAGATGCGCCAACTGCTGGCCCAACGGCTCTATCAGGGAATGGTTCGGGCATGGCAGGCCACGCGGCGCACCCAGTTGGAGCAGATAGGATTTCGCGTGGCCCGGCTGAGGCTTCGCTTCCGTCAGGATGAGCCGTTTGCTCCCGAGCGACTCCGGCAAGTGCTGAAGCAGAAAAAAGCCCCTGCCCGGCAACGCATCCTGGCCGCGATGAGCCTCAGCACACTCCATCGCCTGGCTCAAGTGCCCACGATTGAAATGCCCTGTGTGCACCTGGGTCCTGTGCGGCTGGTGCTTTTTCCGGCGGAGAGTTTTGTTGGCTATCAGCTCATGGCCCAACAAATGGCTCCGGAAAAGTTTGTCATGTGCCTGGGCTACGGAGAGTGCTGGCCTGGTTACCTCCCCACCCGAGCTGCCGAACGCGAGGGGTTCGTCTATCACTCCTGGCAGTGGATTGAACCCGGCGTCGAACCAGCCATGCTCCAGGCTGTGCGAGAGGCCCTGGGTGCAGAGGGTTAAAGAGGCAGCACGCTCCGATGTAGCGTGTTTTCCAGATGTCCTCATCCCTCACTGCTTCGGCTCCGGCTGTGGTATAGAACTGGTGGCGCGTTAGGATAAAAAAACCCCTGCCTGACTTTTGCCTTCCTTCATCAGCAAAAAGGAGCGGATTCGTGAAGCACAGGGTAGGTTGGCTGGCATGGGTGTTTTGGGCTTTAGGTTCTGCGTGGGTTGGGGCCCAAGAGGCTTCCCAGGTGCCTTCGCACTTGAAGGTGGCCTCGGGGTTGGAGTTAATCCGTGCTGCAGGGCCCCCGCTGGTGATGCGTCCTGTGCACGCTGCTTTTGACCCTCAAGGAAGACTCTATGTCACCGATGTCTCCGGCTCCAATGAGCCTTTGAAACTGCAACTGCAAAAGCGTCCTCATCGCATCGTGCGTCTGGAAGACCTGGACGGAGACGGGCGGTTTGATCGGGCCAAGGTGTTTGCCGATCGCATGCCGTTTCCCGAGGGAATCTTGTGGTATCGCGGCTCGGTCTATGTGGCCGCTCCCCCCAGCATCTGGAAGCTCACCGACACCGACGGCGACGGGGTGGCCGATCAGCGCACCCAGTGGTTCCAAGGGAAAACCCTGACCCATTGCGGCAACGACCTGCATGGTCCCTACTTGGGCCGAGACGGCTGGATTTACTGGTGCAAAGGGGCCTTTGCCACCCAGGTGTATCCACGCCTGGACGGCACGCGGTTTGTCACCCGAGCAGCTCACATTTTCCGCGCTCCTTGGGACGCCCCGGTGGACGAAAACGGCTCTATCGTCCGTTGGGCCATAGAGCCGGTGATGACCGGAGGAATGGACAACCCTGTGGATGTGGAGTTCACCCTGGGCGGAGAGCGGATCTTTACGACCACCTTTTTGGTTCGTCCGGCCGGGGGGCTGCGAGACGGGCTGATTCATGCCATCTACGGTGGCGTGTATGGCAAACGCCAGAGGGCCATCCAGGGACACCTCCGCACCGGGGAGCTGATGCCGGTTTTGCTCCACATGGGAGCGGCGGCTCCTTGTGGACTGCTTTACTACGAAGGAACCGCCTTGGGCCCTGATTACCGCTTCACTCTGATGGCCTGTGCATTCAATCTGCACAAAGTGATCCGCGTGCAATTGCAGCCCCAGGGAAGTACCTTCCGGCCTGTAGTTCAAGACCTGCTCAGCTCCACCGATCCAGACTTCCATCCCACGGATGTGATCGAAGACGCCGATGGGAGCGTGTTGGTGGTGGACACCGGCGGGTGGTACAAGCTGTGCTGTCCCACTTCGCAATTGGCCAAACCGGATGTGCTGGGAGCCATATATCGGATTCGTCGTCCTGGGGCCAAGGTGGTCGATCCTTGGGGCCATAAGCTGCGTTGGGAGGGAGTTTCTCCGCTGGAACTGGCCCGGCGGCTGGATGACCCCCGCACCATGGTGCGCCATCGGGCGGTGGAAACTCTGGCCCTGCGTGGAGCGCAAGCCGTGCCGGTGTTGGCTGCCGTGCTTGGTGGTGCGCAAAAGCAGCACTCGGCTGCGAGGTGGCGGCTGTCGCGTTTGGGTCGGACGGGAGCAGTTTGGGCCCTGACGCGGATCAAGCATCCCCGAGCCCGAGCCGCTGTGCGAAT
>JAJRRR010000454.1 GCA_024279285.1 Planctomycetota bacterium | reverse complement strand
GGTCATGTTGATCCCCACCGCCGTGGCGGCTGCACTGACCAGCACATCTCGCTGAGCCGCCACAATCTTCCCCTGCCAATAGGAGCGAAACTGCGGAGCGATCTGTTCCAGCAAGGGCCTGAGCCCCGGAGCGGGTTCCCAAATGCTTTGCCACCGGGGGAGGAATCCTCGGACAATCTGACCCCAGTCCAACTGCTGGCGCAACACCCACACCACACCCACAAAACACACCACGATCATGCCCACCATCAGCTTCAGCACGGCTTCGTAGAGCCGGATGCCTCGATGACCCGACTCGTAGCTCCAAGTGATCCACACGGTCAGGGCCAGGATGACGGCGACGATAAGCAATTTGCCCCCTTGCAGGCCCAAGGGCCCCGAGGCCCCTAACACCCCCGGCAACAAGTTCTGCTGAAGCACCGCCGTGGCCAGCGAAAACTGGGGCATGCACCACACCACACTGGCGGCCAAGGAAGCCAACGCCCAGCCCCAACCCAGCACCGGATTGACATGCTCACAAATGGCCCGAAACGGACGCTCCCCGGTGGACAGGGTCACATAGCCGATGGCAGCCAACATCACGATGCCCATCAGCATGGCCGTGCCCTGAAGCCACAGCAACTCCGTCCCGGCCAACACCCCCAAATAAAGACTGCTGGCCAGCGATCCTCCGCCCAGGGTGATGGCACTTTGTAGCCATCCTGGCCCGGAGAGCCGCACCCAGGTCCAAACGGTGGCCGCCCAGCCTTGCTGCCGGGCTTGTTGGAGCATCTGGCGCTCTTGCTCAACTTTGGTCTGCATCATGGGAAGCCCTCGCCGGGGAAGAGCCTGGAAGGACTTTCAGCATACTGGGCAAAGGCCCCGGAAGCTACGCAGAGCCTTCCTGGAGCAGTTCTTCAGGGACGCACTCGTTGGCCACCAGTTGGTCCAGGCTTTGGCGTCGTCGTACCAGCAAGGGTTTGCCTTGGTAGATGAGCACTTCCGCGGCCAGGGGCTTGGAATTGTAGTTGGAACTCATCACCGACCCGTAGGCCCCGGCCACACCTACCACCAGCACATCGCCCACTTGGGCCCGGGGCAGCTTCCGCGAAGTGACAAACCCCCCTTCGCTTTGGGTGAAGATGTCGCCGGATTCGCAAAGCGGTCCGCCCACGGAGACTTCTTCCATAGGCTCCGCTTGAGTGTTGCCCTCTTGGCGGCACACGGCGATGGGATGGTAGGCTCCGTAGAGGATGGGTCGGGCCAGGTCGTTGAAGCCGGCATCCACCAGATAGAACAGCCTGCGGCCCATCCGCTTGATGGACCAAATCCGAGTGAGCAAATAACCGCTTTCGGCCACCAGGAACCTGCCAGGCTCAATTTCCACGCGGATGGGTCTTCCCAGTTGCTTTTGGATTTCCTGTCGGGTTTGTTCCCAAAGCTGGTGATAGCGGTCCAGGTCCAGTTCTGGCTCCTCGGGCCGGTAAGGGACCGGCAGCCCTCCTCCGGCCGAGATGGTTCGCAGATGGGTGCCTGCCTGTCGGGCCAGGCGTTTCATGGCCTGGCACACTTGGGCCAGGTGTTCCAGATCGGTCCCGGAGCCTATGTGCATGTGAAGTCCCACCACGCGATGCCCCAACCGTTGGGCCAACTCCACGCACCGGGGCAGCTCCTCGTGCCAGATGCCGTGTTTGGACTGCTCTCCGCCGGTGTTGGTCTTTTGGCTATGACCGTGTCCAAAGCCCGGATTGACCCGCAAGGTGATCTCCTGCCCTCCGGCAGCCTGAGCCAGTTGGCTGATCATGTCTGGAGAGCCGCAGTTGACATGGATTGCGTGCCGGACCACCAGTTCCAAGGCAGGCTGGTCAAAGATGTCGGCCGTGTAGACGATCGGCGGGGGATCGCCTTCAGGGGCATAGCCGGCCTGCAATGCCCGGTAAATCTCCCCCGCACTGACGGCATCCACCACCACCCCCCAACGACGCATCAAGGCCAGCACGGCCAGATTGGAACAGGCTTTTTGAGCAAATCGCACCACCTCAAAGCTCCGCAACTGCTCGCGGCGACGACGCATCGTTTCCGCATCGTACACATAAAGCGGCGTGCCGAACCGCTGGACCAGTTCCCGCACACTCACGCCGCCGATGTGTTCCACAACGGGCGAGAACCAAGGGCGAGGTTCTTGCATGGGCCATTCTCCTGGAGGCAAGGAAGCCTTTCTGTGCTGCGACTGTAACCCAGCCCCCGCGGCCAGACAACCAGCAACCACTCGCACTGTGGACCTCCGGGACGGACAAACCGAGTCTGACTTCAAGGGCAACCTCTAGGCAGTTCCCTGGCAAGTTGCTACTTTGGAGTGTCTGAACCCTGGGCCCAAACTGGTGGAAAAAGGTGCCGCCATGACTCAACCCATCAGTGGCTTGACCCCTCCCGAAGTGGCCGAAGTGACCGTCATGACGGTCTTTCCTTCCATGGGAGCCACGCCGTTTGGACGGTTGATTGGTCGGTTGTGCGGGCTTCAAATAGGCTTGGGCAAGTTTTTCACCTTGGGCAAACTGTTTGCCTTGTTGCTCATCCCGGTGGCTTTGGTTTACTTTTTCTGGCGGCTGAGCCCTTGGGCCTGTCGGCGCTATCGCATCACCAATCGCCGCGTGGTGGTGCATCGGTGGCTGACTTCCCAAGAGGTGGCTTCTATTGGCCTGGACGGGTTTGACGCGATCGATGTGGAAGTGTTGCCAGGTCAGGAGTGGTTCCCGTGTGGCAATTTGATCTTTCGGCGCGGACCGGTGCTGGTGTTTGAGCTAGAAGGGGTTCGGGAGCCGGAAGTGTTTCGCCAAGCGTGTCTGAAAGCTGCCCGAGGGTACCAGGCCGTCCAACAAGTGCGCCAACAACAAGCCCCGGCCCAGGCAGCTGCCAGCTAACCTGTTCCCCAAACAAACTCCCCTGAACCAAATCGCCTGCGAACAAGCAGGAGAAAAAGATGCCATGAGCCAGTACGATCCGCGCTACTTGCGGGGCATTGAGCTGTTCAACGAGTGCGAGTTTTTTGAGAGCCACGAGGCGTGGGAGGAGCTTTGGGCCGACACGCAAGGGCCGGATCGGGAGTTTTATCAGGGACTGATCCAGGCGGCCGTGGCCTTGCACCACTTCGTCAACGGCAACCTGCGCGGCGCCCGAAAAGTTTTCTCTACCTGCTGCTCTCACTTGCAGCCTTATCGGCCCAAGCACCTGGGCCTGGACCTGGAACAGTTTTTAGCCCAGCTCCGGGAGTGCTTCGCCCCGCTGCTGGAGCGTGAGGAATTGCCTCAGGGAATCGAAATTGACCCGGACAAAATCCCCGAAATTCACCTAAATCCCGCCCCGGAAGCACACAAAGAGGGAAGCCCTTAAGCGGCCCAAACACTCCAGAAGGCAAAGGCATAAGAAACAAGGTTCTCAGAACACCTGCTTTGCCAAAGAAAGGCGCCCCGGCCCTGGCTTCTCCCGAAGGACCAACAGTCCTTCCAGAAAACCACGCCTGGGTGCCTCCCTTGCCCCAAAGTGGGAAAGCTAGGCAAAAAAGGCCCTTTTTGTGGGATTTTCCTCCACCCCGAGTCCTGCTCCCACCCCGAGCGTGTGAGGGATAAAAATCCGTTGATTGGTCCGGGAGAGACGATACAATAGTAGATGCTCCGATGCCCTCCGTGTGGCTGAATCTCTTGGCCGCACCCAATTGCCCCCCAATACCAACACGCCAACAGGAGAGAGCTACCATGCTGGAGCTGATGTCGTTGACCCATCGGGATTGCCAGCGAGTGACTCGGCGGGGTTTTCTGCAACTGGGAACGCTGACCCCTTTGGGTATTTCGTTGCCGATGTGGCTGGCCCAACGTGCTCGGGCTGCTCAGTCGGGACAATCCAGCTCGGGGGATGTGAACTGCATTCTGATTTGGACTCTGGGTGGAACCAGTCACATCGACACCTTTGATCCCAAGCCCGAAGCTCCAGCTAACATTCGGGGGGAATTCAAGGCCATCCAGACCTGTGTGCCTGGGGTGTACTTCTCGGAAGTGTGCCCTCTGTTGGCGAAGAACTTCCATCGGTTCGGGCTGCTGCGCGGCTGGAATCCCCGCAACGCCAGCCATGGCATGGCCGATCAATGGGTCATGTCCGGGCGACGGTTCAATCCGGCTGTGCATTACCCCTGCTACGGTTCGGTGGTCAGCTACTACAAGGGATTCAAAAGCGTTCTGCCACCTTTTGTTCAACTAGGCACCGCGATTGACAAGCGGTTCGGAGGGGGGTCGGCTGGCATCCTCGGCATTGAGCACAACCCCTTCGTGCTGGAGGCCAATCCCAATGCTAAAAAGCTCAATGTGCGCGACATCATCCCACCGGCCGGAATCACCATGCAACGCGTCCAACGCCGCCGACGCATGTTGCAGGTGATTGATCAGCTTCAGATGCAAGTGGAAAAGCAGCCCGATGCGTTCGAGGCCATGGATGAATATTACAGAACGGCCTTTGCCATGATCACCGCGCCGGAGACCAAGCGGGCTTTCCAAATTGAAAAAGAGGATCCCAAACTGCGTGACCGCTATGGTCGCAACCGATTCGGCCAAAGCTTGCTGCTGGCCCGACGGTTGATTCAAGCCGGCGTGCGATTCGTTACGGTGACGAGCTCCGGTTGGGATACCCACCAGAACAACTTTAACACCTTGCGAAAGTACCGCATGCCCGAAGTGGACCAAGGTCTGAGCCAGTTGCTGATTGATCTGGAGCAGCGTGGCATGTTGGAGAACACGCTGGTGATGTGGCTGACCGATTTTGGCCGCACGCCCAAGGTCAATTCGGCCAGCGGACGCGACCACTGGGGCCAAGCCGGTTTTGCCATCATGGCCGGTGCTGGAGTGCCCGGCGGTTCGGTCATCGGGGAAACCTCCGAAGACGGCGGCTCCGTGGTCAAAGGCCAATATTTCACTGAGAACATCGCCGCCACGGTGTATCACAAGCTGGGCATCCCGCTGGACCTGCTGGTGCATGCTCCCGATGGACGACCCATCCGCCTGCTGGAAGACGACGCCGAACCGATCAAGGAGTGGATCTAAAACCGCTATGTCGGCGCGCGGCTGGCGACTTTCGGCGACCTGCTTGCTACTGGCCGCTTGAAAGTGGTTGCCCTACCACTGCTTGGCCCCAGAGCCTTTGAGGACTCCAGTCTCGGATGTGCACCTTGACCAAGGTTCCCGGGGGGTGAATCCCTTGGACACACACCGGCACATAGCGGCAAGCGGTGCCCCAGGATTCTTGTTGTTCAGGATCGTTGCGCTCTACCAGCACTTGCAAAGTAGAACCGACCAGCGAGCGGAAGTATCTGGCTCGAAGCTCCTGCTCCAGTTGTTGAAGCTGATGCACACGCTGGTGTTTTACACCAGGCGGGATCTGCTCAGGCATTTCGGCCGCTGGGGTGCCGGGGCGAGGGCTAAAGGGAAACACATGCAGTTTCCAAAAGCCCACTTCCTCCACTAGTCGGCAGGTGGCCTCAAAGTCCTCAGCCGTTTCGCCTGGGAAGCCGACCATCACATCGGTGGTCAGTCCGGGTTGGGGAAGCATCTGCTTGACCAACAAGCATCGGTCCAGGAGTCGTCGGGCTCCCCAACGACGACGCATGCGACGCAAAATCCGGTCCGAGCCGCTTTGCACACAGATGTGCAGATGCGGGCAAATACGATCCGGGTGATCGGCCATGAGTTGCAAAAGCGGTCGGGTCACTTCGGTGGCTTCAATGCTGGAGAGCCGGATGCGGAACTCCCCGGGCAACTCCAGCAACCGCTGCAACAACTGCGGCAGCCGGACCCATTGATGAGGCGGTCGGCCTCGGGACCAGTCCACGCCATAATGGCCCAGGTGAATCCCGGTCAGCACCACTTCCCGATAGCCGTTGGCCACTAGGCGTTGCACTTCTTGGAGGATGTGTTCCACGGGTCGGCTTTCCAGATGGGGTCGCACCAACGGGATGACACAAAAGGTGCAGCGGAGCATGCACCCGTCTTGCACTTTCACATAGGCCCGATGCCGGGTCCCAAAGTGGCTGATGCCCTGCGGAATGTCCACCACGCCGAACCGGCCTAACAGGTCCGGCAGTTCCCGTTTGTCAGTGATCACTTCAGCCACCCCGGGCAAGCGGCGCAGGCGTTCCGGCTCGCGCGTGGCGTAGCAGCCCATCACGATGATCCGCGCTCCTGGGTTTTCCCGAGCCAAGCGGCGGATCACCTGCCGACTTTTGGCATCGCCTTCCTGGGTCACCGTACAAGTGTTGACGATGCACACTTGGGCCACCTCACCGGGCTGGGCGTCCCGGTAGCCTATTTGAAGCAACCCCTGGCGCACATACTCGGTCTCGTACTGATTGACCTTGCAGCCCAGGGTGACCGTTCGCAGCAATGCCATCGTTAGATTCAACCGTCAAAGCTTGAAAAGACACGGAGCGGGTGAAAACAATAATACCAATTTCCCCGCACAAAAACCACCTAGGAAGCAGCCAGCACATGCACTTAAGTGCATTTGGCATAAGCAGATGCGACCAAAGGGCATTTTTTCGGGCAATTCCTTCCAGAGCGAAGTGGGCAAAATCAGGGCTTCTCCGGGCGAGCCATACCGTATAATCGTTAGAGACCCCCAAGGCCCTGGAAAAGTTTTCCTCTCCTGAGCTGGAAAAGCCAGCCGAAACAGATCACAATGGGTGCCTTGGTAGGTTAAAGTGGCGTTTTGCTAAACAGAGTTTGCAGCGCGACGAGCCAAAGCCCGGTGTGGGCTGTGTGGTTCCAGCGTGATGATTGAACAGACCATATCGGTTGTTGACGCCCGGAACCTGCTGCGACTGTTTGGACCTCGCGACAAGCACTTGCGGGCGATCCGACAGGCGTTGGGGGTTCGTATCTGGGCACGCGACGGCCAGATCCGCATCACAGGCTCTCCGGAAGCAGTAGCTCAGGCCACTCGGGTCTTTGAGCAGCTTCAGCAGGAGCTGCATCGCACGGGCCATTTGTCCGCAGAGCAGGTGGCCGGCGCCATTGCCCGAGCCGGCAGTGCCGAGCCGGCCTGGGACGCCGTGGAAATCCCGGTCATGCAGCCAGGACGCATTGTCCGGCCTATGACCCCAGGACAACGACGCTACATTGAAGCCATCCGCAAGCACGACATCGTTTTTTGTGTCGGCCCGGCCGGAACCGGAAAAACTTATCTGGCCGTGGCCATGGCCGTCACCTCACTCAAAAGCGCCCTGGTACGCAAAATCGTCCTGGTCCGCCCTGCCGTGGAAGCCGGAGAAAGTCTGGGCTATTTGCCAGGGGATATGCATGCCAAGATCAATCCCTACCTGCGTCCGCTGCTGGACGCCCTGAGGGAAATGATGGATTATGATCAGATTCGCCGACACATGGATCAAGATCTCATCGAGGTCATTCCCCTGGCTTACATGCGCGGCCGGACGCTGAATGAGGCATTTATTATTTTGGACGAAGCCCAGAACACCACCGTGGGTCAGATGAAGATGTTTTTGACTCGGATGGGCCGCCAGGCCAAGGTGGTCATTTCCGGGGATGTGACCCAGACGGACTTGCCTCCGGGCAAGCAGAGTGGGTTGGCCGATGCTTTGGTTCGCCTGCGGGGCATACCCGGTATTGCCCAAGTGCGGCTGCAAAACGAAGACATCGTGCGCAATCCTTTGGTCAATCGGATCGTAGAAGCCTACCATCAGGATCGTAGCGGGAAGGAACCCCGCAGTTTGGAACATGGGCGCGGTAGTCTTTCAAGCCCCTCCTGGCAACCTGAGTCGGAGGCACAGGAGACTTGAAAGGGGCGAGCCTTGCCCCCCAAGGCAAGGGAAGCCGCCGCGCGAAAGCAGCGATGGGACAATCCACATCTGGCAGTAGTCGCGGGCGACGGGCCCGCGTGGCCCAGTCAAGCGCCGCCCCGGGTTGGTGG
>JAJRRR010000453.1 GCA_024279285.1 Planctomycetota bacterium | reverse complement strand
CCGGATCAAGTGGCTCATAGCCCTGAGCCCGGTTGGTCGTCCAAGGCAGTGTGACGCTCAATAAGATTTCGAGGATTATCCGACTTAGAAGGCACCTCAATTCTCCTGACGGCTTTGTCATCATAAATGATTGCCGCATCGGGACGGCGGTTGGGAGTGATGGTCTTGGGCGGCAGCTCCAGGGCACGATTGTAGCCGTGGTTCAAGTGGATGGCCACCACCCGCGGGTCCTTGGCAGCCTCGGCGGCGATTCGGTTGATGGTTTCGGCATATCCGGGGGTCTTGGTTTGTTGGGCAGTGCCGTGTATCTTCTGACGAAGTTCAGGTGGCAAATCATCTAATGGACACCCACCCCCGTTATTATGCACCAGCACGCCGGGGGAGCCAATCCGGTAGACCCGTTGGCCGTGGATTTCCAGGTTATAGACCCGTCCCGAGCCGGGAAGGGGCCGCACGCCCTGGACGGCCACCGGGCCCGCAAGGCCCTGGAGGAGTTCGCCCGGCTGGAGCTCTCCCAAGGCGACCCAGTTGTGGCGGGTTTTGCTCCACACCGGGTGGTTCCCAGTGCCCTGGATGCTAGAGCCGTCTACGAGCTTTACTTCCACCAGGTCGCGGGCTGGGCGGGTGGTGTAGCAGTCGTGTTTGGACTTGCTATTTATTGCCGGGGCTGCGTACTTGCCCCAGTCAAACCGCTTCACCGCGCCCCCCTGCCCACCAACCACAGCATATTTTCTAAATACTTGTAGCCCGTTGAAATCGAACAAATGGGAGGGCGAGACCACGTCCTGGCCGTTTTTCTAGGATTTACGAGAACTACAGAAACAAGTTGTGGCTTGAAGAGAACTTCTTCAACGGGCTGCTAAACACGCAAACTAGGGGCAGATCAATCCATGCTCGGGACCTATGGATCACCGATTTCTGGAAATGGATTAAAAAAGTCAACAGGGAAGTGAGAATGAACATCGTAATACTTCCAATGCCCCATTTCATTCTTAGCATAGACGACTCGCCGGCCAGCCAGCGCTTTTCCAAAGATAAATTCGTGCTTGTCAAATTGATCAACCCAAATGTCACAGCGGTACTCCATTTCAAGCCTCTTGACATTTATTTCAAGTATTACAGGGTGATGTGAAAGCAAAGTTCGCTCATAACTCTTGGCTGCGTCATCAGTTAACAATACACCCCGTCCGCAAGAAAAACGTGCGACATTCTGAAACCTTATCCACCTCAAATCTCTAGGAGGAACTGGTTTGGGCAGCTCTGGCCACTTTCGAAATGCTTCGGAGACGGCAGGACCAGCATAACAAAATACAAGGTCGAAGCAGGATTTCTGGGGACTATAGCGAAAGCGTAGAATTAAGCTCTCATTGGCCCAAACCTCGTGAAAATATTTCACTGCATCAATCGGCTCTAACATGGATCTAATGCACATGACTGGAGGGAATATGTGTCAATTGGTCAAATAGAGGGTGATCCGGTGGCACAACATTTCCGTCAATGTCCAGATAATTTCCAAATTGATCTTTCCTGTGAAAGTATCCTGTCTTTTCGTGGAAGAATCTTCCTCTCTTGTTAGGATACATAAAACGCAATCGTTCGACACCATTTTCATCCACCAATTTCCAGCCGTGTCCCCTATCCGCAGGCAACTTTTTCCAGCCTTCAGGGATATTCTTCAGAAACCATGAAGGCCTTTTGCCTCTGATTGATCCTCGATCAAAGCAATTATTATGCACCAGCACGCCGGGGGAGCCAATCCGGTAGACCCGTTGGCCGTGGATTTCCAGGTTGTAAACCCGTCCCGAGCCGGGAAGTGGCCGCACGCCCTGGGCGGCCACCGGCCCCGCAAAGCCCTGGAGGAGTTCGCCCGGCTGGAGCTCTCCCAAGGCGACCCAGTTGTGGCGGGTTTGGCTCCACACCGGGTGGTTGGCGGTGCCGCAGATCGTTGAGCCGTCCTCCAGTTGGACTTCTACCAAGTGTGAGGCCTGAAGTGTCACAAAGCGACCAGTAACCAGGCATCCTGGCCCTGGTGTGGGGGGAGCGGTGGGAGAGACGGAGAGGATGTGGGCCCAAACGCTCAAGTTCGTCTCTGGCAAGGTGGCTTGGACATATTGGCCGGGTTGCCAGCGGTGCTGGTCCAGCCAGCTTGCCGGACGCAGAAGTTCCATTTGGACCAAGGTGCCGTTTTCGTGGCGGGCCAACAAGTGGATGTGATACCAAGGCTCGTCCAGGTTTTCGGGCCAGGTGGGCAGCACATCTTCGGCTTGCGGATTTTCTTCCAGCACGCGGCTGCCCAGGGGGACTTGTTCAATGGGACAGGTAGTGGTGGGAGCGGTGGGAGCCAAAGCCGCTGCAATGGCCGTGGGCGTGTGGTGGCCCGAAAGCCAAGGCTGAAGGACAAGATCCAAGGCATGTTCAGCCGCATAGGCCTCTAAATGTTGGGGCTCAACAATCCACACGGGCGTGCCAGGCAAGAAACAGCCGGCGCCGGCCAAGTCCTGGGACTGGCGAAGAGCGGGCTGGGTGTCTGGCGTTTCGGCATGGATTTTGTGAGCGTGTTTGGCAGCATCGTCTAATTTGGTGGCTGTTTTGGCAGCATCCGCGGCGTCGTCCAGTTTGCTGGCCACTTTAGAGGCCTTTTTGGCGGCTTTGATGGCGTCCATGGCCGTATCGGCAGCTTTGGAGCCTGTCAGGATGCCAAGAAGGATGTCCCCAACAATCTGGCCTTGACCGCGGAGTGTGCCGGACTTTTCCTCCAGGTCAGCGTAGATTGCTTCGGCAGTTTCCAGAGGATGTAAAACAGCGTAGCAAAGTCCTTCGGCTGCTCCAGCCGGATCGGTAACAATCATTTCCCCTGCTTCGTAGAGACCACAGACGGCGTCCCAGTAGCCTTTGTAAACTTCCAGCACACCTGCCCAATAAGAAGGGGGAGGCGGTTCCTCGCCGCCAGGGAGGTACTCGAGCCAACCATACCATGCCATGGTATCGTGATGGTTTTCTCTCTGGATAAGCACATTGGGATCGATCGTGGCTGGCTGGATGTCAACCAAGCGGGGGTCCTCGCCCCAGCCCTCCACATAGTGCAAGAGGCGATCACCAATGCGAATGACATAGTGGCTCTCGGCAATCCAGTTGTTTTGCTCAGCCACTACAAGTCCGGCTTCACGGAGCTGCTGGAGTTGTTCTTCGGTGAGGGTTTGCCAGTTGTTAGATTCGCGGCCGATTTTGGCAATGAGCTGTTCTTGCTCCGGCGTAAGAGGTGGGTGCAGTGCGTGAGCTTTTTGTGGTTCGGAGGTGCTTACTTGCTGGTGATAGAGAGGATGGGGATCGTCTGTAGAGGTGGGAAGATCAGCCGCTAGCAACACCCGCTGCTCCAGAGTTTCCATTCCTGTGCCCAGCCCGAAACCAGATCGGTAGTGTCGGATGGGGAAAGATCCGAAGCCGTCCAGCCAACTTGGGAAGTTGTCTAATATCCTTCGGGACCAACTTTTCAGAACCGAGAGCATCCGATTTCCCCTTTGTAATACAGATGTGAAGCCCCTTTGGCCCGCTTAAGATGAGCTGAACAGCAGCATAATCCTTTTGCTCACTTGTCAAGGAAAAACATCTCTGACCCAACCTCACTTTTAATCTCCGTCACGGTTTCGCTCAGGGAAGATCAAGGCCGAAAACGCCTGCGCCGGAGAGGCACGCACCCGGCCTACTCCAAAGACACTTGGCGACAGCCAGTGGATAGCATCCCTGCCGTCCACGGCGGTTTCATCCTTGGGTGTGCGGCTTGTGGTGGAAGAACTTTTTGCAAGTGCAAACCAAAAATTGGAGGGAACCGCCAGTTTTTTGCACAGCCGGGGAGAAAGTGAGGATAGGTCAGAAGCTGGCCTCGTTGGGCTTTCAGCACCTTCTGCCAAGCTCGGCACAGAGCAGAGCGAAACCGTCGTTTTTCCTTGCTATCGTTTAGTTTTTCCTCTTATCGGTTTCGCCAAAGGTGGTAGTTGCACCTTGGTGGGGGGCTTTTATAATGCACGCACACACAGCACGCGGGCAAAGGGGAAGACGATGAACGAGAGCGGTTTGGTGCAAGAAGTGGCCTGGCGAGAGATCTTCCCCTGGCTGCGGTTGTTTTCGGCTCTGCGGCTTTCTTTTTCTCCAAGCAAGCTGCTCCTGGCCACCGTAGGTTTGGTGCTGACCGTGGGGGGGTGGCAGTTTTTGGGCTGGCTGTTTGCTGGCTCGGAGGATCCGATGGTTCGCAGTCTCTTGGCCACCTTGCCCCCGTGGCCCTGGCAAACCCTGCCCCAAGTCCACTGGAGCCCCGAGCCTCAACAACCCTGGCTGGTATGGCACTGGGAAAACACTCCCTGGGTGTTGGTTCGCCCCTTTACGGTGTGGTTGAGTCAACAGGCATCCGTGGAAGCTCTGGCCTTGGGAGCGTTGCAGGGGTTGTGGGCCCTGGTGGTCTGGAGTGTATTTGGTGGAGCCATTGCGAGATTGACCGCTGTCCAACTGGCCCAACAACGCCGCTACAGTCTCAACCGGGCCATGAAACATGCTTTGCGTCGTTGGCCTTCTTATCTGGCCGCACCGCTTTTCCCGTTGTTGTTTTTGTTCGTGTTGGCCGTGCCCTCCATGTTGCTAGGGCTGTTGAGTATTCCCAGTTGGGGTTATGTGATCTCGGCGGTGCTGTGGCCGGTGGCGTTGGTGTTGGGGTTTTTAAGTGCCCTGGTGGTGTTAGGAGTGGCCTTGGGATGGCCGCTGATGTGGGGAGCCATCAGCACAGAGTGTTCCGACACTTTTGATGCTGTCAGCCGCAGCTACAGCTATGTGAGCCAGCGCCCCTTGCACCTGGCGTTTTATCTGGCGGTAGCCGCGTTGGCCTTTGTGTTGGGCTGGGTGGTCGTTTTGGGAATGGGAGAGCTGAGTATGCACATGGCCGCCTGGGGAGCCAGTTGGGCCACTACCCAAGTGCGCCAACAGGCACTTTTTGAGATTCAGCAGCAAGGGCTTCCCGGGTTGCTTCAGGCTCAAGAGGCCGAAACTCTGTCCCGACCTTGGGGGGACTATCTGGTAGCGATTTGGGCCTCGGTGGTCCACACCGTGATGGCCAGCTATCCGTTTGCTTTTTTGTGGACGGCGGCCACAGCCGTGTATCAACTTCTGCGTTGGGATGTGGATGCCACCCATTTGGACGAAGTGGCTTTTGAGGAAGACGAAGAAGAGCATACGGAGTTTTCGGCTCCAGGGGCTGCTTCGGTGGCCGGTTCGCAAAAGTCCGAGGCCCAGAATACTCCGCCCTCCTCGGACGGAGAGTCCCCTTCCTCGGGCAACGCAGAAGCGTCTTCGCCCTCCTCGGACGGCTAGCTCATGCCCATTTGGAGCATCCTGGCCCGAGCCATCGCTTCCTCGGCCTCGGGAATCATCCCGGCTCGCTGATAGGTGACGCTCATCGCGGTGAAGCTCAAGGGATCGTTGGGTTCCAACTCGCACACCCGTTGGGCGTGGCGAATAGCTTCCTGATGTCGGCCCAAGCGACTGTAAATGACCGACAAAGCGGCGTGAGCTAGGGCAAAGTTTTCATCCTGTTTCAAGGCTTCCTGGAGCTTCGCGGCGGCTTCTTCCAGTTTGCCTTGTTCTTTGAGCTGATGGGCTTGCTCATAAAGTTCATGCACATCGGCCATCGCATTTCCTTCCTGTGTGGAGGGTCTTTTCTTTTAGCAAACCACAATCGGCAAGCGGTGACAACCGTTTGCAGCTCAGGAGCAGGCAGAACAAGGCTTCCAAGTTGCTTTTTGCCGGGTTTTGGCATAAACATAATCAAGGGGCCTCTCTGCGGGGGAGGAATACTTGGCCCTTGCGTCCGCGAACACCTCCGTGGGGAAGTTTTCGTCCGCCAGAACGGGAGTCTTGGGATGAGCGACTCTGCGGTGCAATCCCAACCCGCTTTGTCAGCCGAAGTCCGTCAGGCAAGGCGTGCTCATGTGGCTTCGGCCAAATCTGCTCCTGTCTCGTCCGACGCTTCTGAGCAAAAGCACCACTGGCTTCGGGCGTGGTTTTATGCGGTTTCTTCCTGGAGCGTGTCGCTGATTGTGCACATGGTGCTGTTGATTGTGCTGGCCCTGTGGTACATCGCCATGCCGCAGGTCCAGTT
>JAJRRR010000452.1 GCA_024279285.1 Planctomycetota bacterium | reverse complement strand
GCCAGCATCTCCACCAGCACATAGCCCAGGCTGCACAGATCGCTTCGGGGGGTAGCTTCGGCGCCTTCGAGCAGCTCGGGAGCCGCGTACAAGGGGGTGAAGGTTCTGGGTCGGGACACTTCCTCCAGATCAAACGCCGAACCGATGTCAATCACTTTGGCGTTGCCGGTGCGCTTGAGCATAATGTTGGAGGGCTTGAGGTCTCCGTGGATGATCCCCTCGCGGTGCAAGGCGGCCAACGCTGCCAAGCACTGGCGCAGCACAGCGATGGCAATACCGGGCTTGAGCCGCGGTTGTTGAGGCCCGGCGGTGACGATCACATTGTTCAGGTATTCCCAACGCTTCTGGCTGACGCGTTGCCGGGCTCGACGGAGCATCTGGTTGGTCAGCAGGCGTTTCAAGTCATAGCCGTCGATCCACTCCATTTCCATCAGCCGCACATGGTGGCGGTCGATGAAGTTGTGCACATCGATGAGGTTGTCTTGTTGGATTTGTGCCACTCGGGCCCCGATTTGGGCAATACGGCTCATGGCTTCCCGATAGGCCCGAGCATCTGCAAAGCCCTCGGGAGAGAAAATCTTCACGGCCACCGGGAGGGTGAACCCGTCTGCACCGCGCCGTTGGGTCAGATACACAACCCCCTGCCCTCCTGATCCCAATCGGCGAATCAGCCGATGATGCTCCGTCCAATGGAAACGCTGATCGTCCAACAGTTGGCGATAGGCCCGGATCAGCTCGTCCGGAGGATTCCAGGCCCGATGGCCACCCATAGTCCGGGTGCAGGTGGACCAAGTTTGCGTGGTGGAGTTCATCGCGTGCCCCCGTCTGTGGTTTCCCTAAGCTCCGCGGGGCAGTCTAATGCAGAAGACAAGAAAGTGTCCAGGGGAGTTAGGATGCCGGACCCAAGCAAGCGCTTTTCTTCAACCAGGTGGAGCACTACACTAAGCGAGCAGTTGCCAGCTTGAACAAACAGGGGAGAGCCGGCATGAACTTGGGCCAGTTGTTGCTTGCGGCGTTGATGTTAGGAGCTCCAGGAAACCCGGGAGTGCCTGCGCCTCCCAAGGGGGCCGGGGGCTGGAATGTGGTGTTTGTTCTGGTGGACGACTTGGGGTGGGCGGACTTGGGCTGCTATGGCCACCGGTGGCACGAGACTCCCCGAGTGGATCAACTGGCCCGAGAAGGCATTCGTTTCACCGATGCTTATGCTGCCTGTCCGGTCTGCTCTCCCACCCGAGCCAGCGTGCTGACGGGCAAATATCCGGCCCGCCTGAACCTGACGGACTTCATCCCGGGCCACTTGCGCCCTTGGGCCCGATTGATTCCACCTCGGTTCAACCAGCAGCTTCCGCTGGAGGAGGTGACGGTAGCTGAGGTGCTCCGCAAGCGCGGGTATGCCACCGCAGCTTTTGGCAAGTGGCACTTGGGCCCTCGGCCCTATTTCCCGGACCATCAGGGGTTTGATCGGTTTGTGGTCACTTTTGGGCGGCATTTTCGGTTTCGCACTGTGCCGCCGCAAACGGTTCCTCCGGGAACTCCTCAAGCGGATTTCCTGACCGAACAAGCCGTGCAGTTTATCCGCCAACATCGCAACCGGCCGTTTTTCCTTTATTTGAGCTACTACCTAGTGCACATCCCCTTGGAAGCCGATCCCCAGCGGGTGCAGTACTTCCAAAACAAGCCCAAGCCCGATCAGGGCATCTACAACCCCACCTATGCCGCCATGCTGGAGAGTCTGGACCGCAATGTAGGACGCTTGCTGGATGAACTAGATCGCCTGGGCTTGAGGGAGCAAACGGTGGTGATTTTCACTTCCGACAACGGGGGGTTGCGGCAGCGATTTGACGGGCAAGGCCCCTTGGTGACCAGCAACCATCCGCTGCGAGGGGAAAAGGGGAGTTTGTACGAAGGAGGCATCCGGGTTCCAGCGATTGTGCGTTGGCCGGGGGTGGTGCAGCCTGGGCGCGTGTGCCAAGTGCCCATCTGCTCTGTGGACTGGCTGCCCACGGTTGCCCACTTGGCCGGAGCCCAGGTTCCCGAAGGAGTGGATGGGGTGAGCCTGGTGCCGGTGCTCCAAGGTGCCGAACACCTTGGCCGGGAAGCCCTGTTTTGGCACTATCCCCACTATCATCACAGCACACCCGGTGGGGCGGTGCGTTGGGGGCGCTACAAGTTGATTGAGTTCTACGAAGACGGCCGCTTGGAACTTTACGACCTGCGAGAAGACCTGGGCGAGCAGCACAATCTGGCCGAGCAGAAGCCGCGGTTGGCGTGGTTTTTGCGCGACTTGCTCCATCGCTGGCGAGCCCAGGTGGGAGCCCGAATGCCCGAGCTGAATCCCAACTACGATCCCCAGCGTGCCCACCTTTGGGGTCGTCGCCCTCGGCGTCGCCCCCGGCAAAGACCAGCTTCCCAAAAGACCTCCCCCAACCAAACTTCCTAATCAGGCTGCCCGCTTCCTGTGAGCCCAGGGAAGGCCCCTCAGGGCGCTTTCCCTGGGCCGTTTTTTGTGAAGGTGCACGAGAAAAGATGGGATTCGGCCACTTTTGCGGAGGTTCAAAGCAAGGCCAAGGTGCTGAAATTCCACTTGGGTTGGGGACGAGGTCCGGTCATAATAGGCACTGGAGAAGGTTTTTTCTTCCTGGAGTTCCGCCCTGTAAACTGCTGAAGTCGCAGTAGCCAGGGGGGCTGGGCCACACCAGGGGCAAGACTTCCTTCCCGGGCAAACGCGCAACGAGCAAACCATGAACCGTCCGCAAAAACCCTCAAAGTCCCAAGCCGAACCTGCCTCCGCACATCGGGAGGACGCAGTTCCGGAAAGCCAACCCTCGCCGGAACAGTTGCTGCCTCCTGCTTCGTCGGTGCCCAGTGAAGGGATGGGGGGTCCGGGGGCCGGAATGCTGCCGGGATCGGGACCGACGGTGCCGCCTGCTCCGGTTGGTATGCCACCTGGAGGCTCGGGTGGATTAGTTCCTCCTGGGACGAGTGACGAAGTGCCTTTGCCGCCCGCTTCGCCCCCTCCGGTGGCTCCCCCTCCAGCAGCTCCGGTTTCGCCAACCTGGCCTCCTCACCCCCCTGCTGCTGCGGTGGTTCCTCCCAGTTCGGTGCCAGAAGGGGCGGAGTTGAATCTCAGCACCACTTTGATCCTCCGCCGACGCCGCAGTACGGTTCCCTGGGGAATGATGGCTTTGTGTCTTGGGGTGCTGGTGGCCGGAGCCGGTGCGTTGGGCACTTGGTACTTTTTGGACGGGAGTTCCTCCGAGGACCAAGTGGCCCAAAACACCGCTGGCTGGGCCAATCGCTCCAGTGCCAACACTTCCTCTTCTTCCCGAGAAACCACCCCTCCGCGAAGACGAGCTACTTCGTCCTCTGCTCGTTCTCGTCCCCGGCCGCCGCGTCGTGCTGAGGAGCAAAGACCTCCACGAGAAGGAGATTTGGTAGTTCCGCCCACTCCGCCTCGGGAACCTGCCACTGCTTCGCCTCCCTCCATGCCGCCGCGGTCTTCGTCGCCCCAGCCTCCGAAGAAAAGGACTTCTCCTGCACCCAAGCCTTCTGCCCCTGCTGCTTCGCCCAAGCCTCAGACCAATCCTGCCGTCGCAAGCCAAGTGGCCCGATGGCTGCAAGAGGCCCGGGCGAAAATGAGTCGCCGCGATCTGCAAGCCGCCCAGGCCGCTCTGGGGCAAGCTCAAAAGCTTGTTCAAAACTCGGACGATTCTGCCCTGAAAGACCAAGTGGCCCGAGTGGAGTCGCTGCTGCACTACTTGAAACAGTTCTGGAACGCGGTGCGGCAGGCTCTCCGGGAACTGGACGGAGGAGACCAGATCCGTGTGGGTACCACGGTGGTGGGAGTGGTGGAGGTGGGGCCTGACCACATTGTCATTCGCCAGGCAGGGCGCAATCGGACCTTTGCCCTTCAGTCCTTGCCTTCGGTTTTGGCCTTGGCTCTGGCCGAAAACTGGCTCAACAAACAAGACCCGGTTTCGTATCTCGTGCTGGGGGCGTTTTGTGCCGTGGATTCCCAGTTGGGCCGGGATCGGGCCAGGTCCTACTGGCAACTTGCTGCTCAAATGGGACTGGCCCAAGAGGTCCAACATCTTCTGCCCGAGCTGGAACAGCAAAACCTTTCTGCCAAAACGGACAAGGTAGCTTCCGGCTCTTTGAAAAAAGGTTCCCAGGGACGCTGGAAGCTCCCTTCCCAACCCGTCCTGCGACGCACTATGCAGCAGCTTCGTCAACGATTTGCTTCCCAGTTGCAGCAGGCCCAGTCGCCCTCACAGTGCAAGCAGCTTTGTGCCCAACTGCAGGATGCTGCCCAAGCCAGTTCCGATCCTTTGGAGCGTTTTGGGCTGATGCTGTTGGCCGCCGAGGTGATCGCTTGGGTGGACTTTGAGCAAGTGCGAACCATTTGCAAAAACCTAAGTGCCCAGTACGAAGTGGAACGATTGGAGCTTATGGCCAAACTGTGGCACCAAGCCGCTCTTCGCCCCCTGGACAAAGAGGGGGTTTATCGGGTGGTGGAGTCCGGCTGGGACTTGGCAGATGAACTGGCTTTAGAGGGCAAGGACCAATTGGCCTTGGGCGTGCTTCGCCAAGCAGTGAACCTGGCGCGCAAGGCCAAGCTTCGGTCGTTGGCCCAGGAAACCGCCCAACGGCTCCGCGACCTGCGAGAGCTGATTGCTCCCTGAAAGGTCACCAGACCGACTTCGGCGTTGCCTAAACCACCGTGGGCACCGAACCCAACAACTTCACCTGCTCCTGAGCCGGTTGACTCCAATCTACCCAGGCGGCCGAGCCTTCGGACAACCGACCTGGGTTGACCACCAAGGTGTGGGCCACACGGTCCCAACCCCGATGGGCTGTGGAACCCAGGGCCACACACAACCGTGGGTGCAGACTATCCACCAATTCGCTGGCCAAGGGGTTGCCATCTTCAGAGCCGAGTTTGCCCGTGGGAGGCTGGCTCAACAGGAGCACTTTCAGCGGTTGCTCGGCCGCTGCCAAAGGACGCAACAAATACTCCACCATCGTGCGCGAGACTCTTACCTGGGGAGCGAAGGTGTCTTCGTGCTCAGTCAATGCTCCGCCGATCCCTTCCACAGCCACATCTTGCTTGCTCACCAAGGTGCCGTGAACCACATGCAAGTTGGGATGGTCAATCTCGCAGTCCATGGCCGCTCGCAGGAAGACTTTCAGCGGCACATCTTGAGGGCCAGGAATCAGTGCCACAAACACGCCCGTGCAACCCAGGCGATCAAAACACTGCTCCCAATACCGAATATGCTCCCTCTGAAGCTGTAAGGTTTCCTTAGGATCCGAAGGCCACGGCTGGGGAGAAGCCAATCCTCCGGCCAGCAGCACGCCGTCAGGGCGACGCTGGGAAATCCAATCCAGCAGCAGGTCCAGTGCTTCCTGTTTCCCATCCAGTCCACCGCACACCAGCCACCGTCGCATAGCTTCGCCCTCCTGCCGCAAGAGTGTCAAAACGGCTCCAACGGGCCGGCCATTTCAACGAAAGTGCAACTCTGATGCCAAAGCCCTGGCGATTGCCAAAATAACACTTACGGTCAGGCTCAAGACGGCCTATGGTTCTAGGGTTTGGCTCAGCCAAGCGGTGGCTTCTTCCAGAGCCACGAGAACTGCTTGGCGTTGGCGCAGGCGGCGCAGTTGCTTGGGATCTGAAACCGTCTGGGGCGAGGCAAGCTTTACCCGTCGGGCGTGGCAGGGGAGGGTGCGTCTTTTGCTTCGGTAGGCCACTGCCACATACAGCACTCCATCCAGGGGTCGGGGAGCCAGAGGGCCCAAGTGCCCGGTGGTGGCCACCGCTACATGGGCGGCCCGGGTGCGCTTCAAAGCACATTGGGCCATGGCTTGGGCCACCTCGGCACTCACCGGCCCTGGGCTTTCCAACAGATCCCAAGGCACGCCTAGCCATCGGGATTTGCTCTCCAGTTGATACACCACCCAAGACCCACAAAACAGCTCCGACACTCCCGGCACCCGGGTCAAGGTGGCTGCCAACAACCCTCCGGTACAGCTTTCGGCAAACACAAACCCCAGGTGATGCCGGTGCATCAGTTGCCAGAACCTCCGGGCGGTTTGGTCCAGTTTGGACTGAGGAAACGAGGGAGCAGGCATGGGCCAAAGCCCTTGATCAACTCAGTCAGCGAAAAACAGCGCACAAACCCATCCGCTTCAGCTTATCCAAAAGCGAGTCTTTCCCAAGCCACTTCCGGCCTCCAAAACAAAACACCCAAGGAGTTTCCTTTACAAACCTTAGGGGTCCTGCTGCCGAAAGTTTGCACCACCAGAAGTGCAGCGGGCCCAGAAAGCCTTCGCTTTGACTAGACGCGGCTTGCCTACATTCGGCACACGGCTGGCGGCTTGCCGAGCCCAGAGGCCATGGCCAACGAACTATTGGATGTACTGTTCGTCTTCGTCGTCGGCGTGCAGGTTCACCTGACCGGCGTCTTCCAGGCGACGGGCAATGTCGACGATTTGCTGCTGCACTTGCTCTACATCAGACAGGCGTACCGGACCCAGGTACTCCATTTCCTCCTTGAGCATTTCGGCGGCTCGGGCAGAAAGATTGCCGAAGATCTTGGCTTTGAGCTCCTCGCTTGCTCCTTTGAGAGCCAGGGCCCATTGGGAGGTTTCCACATTTTTGAGGATCGTCTGGATGTCTTTGTCGGAGAGCTTGACCAGATCTTCAAAGACGAACATGCGGCGGCGGATTTCTTCCACCAGATCGGGATCTTCTTGAGCCAGGTTTTCCAACAAAGTGCGTTCGGTGGTGCGGTCGGTGACATTGAGGATTTCGGCCACAGCTTCCACGCCTCCGGCTTTTTCAAATTGCTGACTCATGACATTGGCCATGCGGGCTTCCAGGCCTTTTTCCACTTCTTGAATGATTTCTGGGCTGGTCTGGCCCATGTGAGCAATGCGCCGAATGACCGAAAGCTGCCGATCCGTGGGCAGTCCGGAGAGAATCTCCGCTGCCTTGGCCGGCGGAAGATGACACAAGATCAAAGCGATGGTTTGGGGATGCTCGTCCATGAGGAAGGTGAGCAGGTTTTGGCTGTCCACGCGTTGCAGGAATCCAAAGGGGAGGGCTTCAATCTGCTGGCGGATGGATTCCAAAGTGGCCGAAGCGTTCTTGCCCAGCGCTTTTTCAACCAGTTGTTTGGCTTTTTCCAGCCCTCCGGCTTCGGCAAACGCGCCAGGCTGAGCGGTGGCAAACTCCCGAATGACCGCTTCTTGTTCTTCGGAGGAGATGGGTCCCAATCGGGCAATTTCAACGGTGACGGCTTCGACAAGCTTAGGGTCCAGCCGGGCCAGCAATTGAGCAGCCTCGTCCTGAGGCAGACTCATCAACAGGATGGCGGCTTTGCGAAGCTCGGAGGACATCTTCCTGCTGGGCCAGATGGGGAGCACCAACCTGCGCACAAAAGACCAGTATTCTTATCGGTCCTCAGACCCGAGGAGCTGAAATGAGGCTGGGCTTGAACTTACGAGGCTCCCACTGTCACCGGGGCAAAGCCCACCTCCACACACAGAGGGCCCCAATCACACTGGAAGTGCACACAGATGGGCGTGACATTGGAAGGATAGGCCACTTCAAAATCGGTTCCCACCACCACATTGGGCAAACTGACGCTGAGAGCGAATTCTTCCAGATCAGCCTTGGCCGCTCCGGCCACCACATTGGCCAGTTCCCCCACCGCATCTACCACATCGTTTTGTTGGAGTTCTTCTTCCGGGGTCATGAGCAGCACGCTGGTGGCCTTGTAAGCCACTTGCTTGGAGAGGCTCAGCACGCAGGTGCCAATGGCTTTGCCGGTTAAGCCAATGATTCCGCTGAACTCGTAGGTCGGATGGTTTTTTTCCTTGAGGCTCAACTCGGTTCGGGTCAGCGGGCAGTTGAGCATGGTGTCAAAGGCCCGTATCGCCGCGTTCAGAAACGGATTGATGTATTTGACATCCATCGGCTGTGGGCATCATTACGGGGAAGCAGGCGAAATTGGCTTTGGTCTCAACCAGCTAGACTTCTCTGTTCCGAAGGTTCAGAAAACCCTAGGCTTTGAACTCCCGGTGGTCAAATAAGTTGTGGTGTTCGAACCAGCGGTGCATTGCCTCGTCTCCGACTTGGAATCCGGCATTGCTGATACAATGAGAACCAGCGCCAGAATCCGACTCGACCAAATGGGCCAGAAAACCCGACCAGGTTCCAAATCTGGTGCGCTGGGAGGCTCAAGACTTTCAGCCCCAGGCCAACACAACGCACACTCCTCCCAGCACGACACACCACCAGGCCAGAGGGTCTAAGGTTCCCTGATTCAACCACCGCAACAGACATCGTAACGAGATCAATCCGGTCAGGAACGCCACGGCTACTCCCAACGCGAGCACGAAGATCAATCGGACTGGGGGGGGAGTTGGGGAGGCTTGGTGCCAGGGATTGGAATGCCAAAAAATGCGTATTCCTTCCCAAGTGGCGGCGGCCAGAATGATAGGCACTGCCAGCAGGAAGCTCCAGGAAGCGGCCGCAGAACGCCGAAGCCCCAAGGCTAATGCTGCGGCGATCGTGGCCCCGCTGCGCGAAAGCCCAGGCAGCAGAGCTGCCGCCTGAGCGCATCCCACCCACCAAGCTCCCCAAGGCCCAAGAGCTTGGAGGTCACACTGTCCGGGGCGATGCCGGGACATCCACAAGATCAGCCCAGCCGAAAGCCAAAACATCCCTGCCGCCACACCCGGATGCTGCAACAGCTCGGGAAACGCCACCCGCACCACGCCTCCAGCGGCCAGTCCCGGCACCGTCCCCCATACCAACAGGCCCACCAGACGCCTGCTCCGGCACACCTGCACCACCTCCGCCCGAAACATCCACACTATGGCCAACAAAGTGCCCAAGTGCAGAAACACATTCACCACCGGGGCAGCCTGGACAAACTCAGGGCCAAGCAAGTGTTCCAGCACCAGCAGGTGGCCTGAGGAACTGATGGGCAAAAACTCCGTCACCCCCTGAACCACCGCCAGCAACAAAACGGTCCACCAATCCATGCTCCGGGTTCCTACTGGCAAAGCCGCTTCTTTTTGAGTGTAGCTTTTCGGCCCTGGGGAGGGATGAGCAGTTTGCCAGCCTCCGCTTAGCAAATGCTTCCAAAACGGCTATGCTGAGTGCACCCGATGCAGTGTTCCCCCTTTCCAGCGAGGATCGGTGGCAATGGGTCGCACCAAAAGTCAGGAAGCTTTTCAATCGGCGTTGCGGGTGATTCCCGGTGGGGTGAACAGCCCAGCTCGGGCGTTTGGAGCCGTGGGCGGTTCGCCGGTGTTTTTCCAACGGGGGGAAGGGCCTTTTTTATGGGACATTGACGGCAATCGTTACATTGACTATGTGGCCTCTTGGGGGCCGTTGATCTTGGGTCATGCTCATCCTCGGGTGGTTCGGGCGGTTCAGGAGGCAGCCGCCTGCGGAACCAGCTTCGGAGCGCCCACGCTGGCCGAAACCCGACTGGCCGAGTTGATCTGTGAAGCCGTGCCCAGTGTGGAAAAAGTGCGGTTGGTCAACTCCGGCACTGAGGCCACCATGAGTGCCATTCGCCTGGCCCGAGGGTTCACCGGACGGCCCAAAATCGTCAAGTTCGCCGGAAACTATCACGGCCATGTGGATTCCCTACTGGTGGCCGCCGGAAGCTCGGCAGCCACGCTGGCCGTGCCCAACTCCCCAGGCGTCACCCCCGGCACCGTCCAAGACACGCTGGTGCTTCCCTACAACAATCCCCAGGCTCTGGAAGAAGCTTTCCAACAGCACGGGGAACAGATTGCCGGAGTGATTTTTGAACCGGTGGCGGGGAACATGGGCTGCGTGTTGCCTCGTCCGGAGTTTTTGCAAGCTCTGCAACGGCTCACCCGGCAATACGGAGCCCTACTGATTTGTGATGAAGTGATGACCGGTTTTCGCGTGGCCTGGGGAGGAGCGCAGAGCCTGTTGGGCATCCAACCGGACTTGACCACTTTGGGCAAGATCGTCGGTGGGGGATTGCCGGTGGGGGCGTATGGCGGTCGGGCCGAAGTGATGGACCATGTCCTGCCTGCCGGAAAAGTGTTCCAAGCCGGCACCCTCAGCGGCAACCCCCTGGCCACCGCCGCCGGGATCGCCACCTTGGAAGAACTGAAAGAAAACCCCCCCTACCAACGCCTGGAAGCCCTCTCGGAGCAACTCGCCCAAGGGCTTCAACAGGCCGCCCAAAAAGCTGGCGTTCCCTGCCATCTGGCCCGATGCGGAAGCATGCTCACCCTGTTCTTTTCCTCGGAACCGGTGGTGGATTGGGACACCGCCTCCCGCTGCGACACCAAACGGTTTGCCCGATACTTTTGGGGCATGCTGGAGCGTGGGGTGTACTTGCCCTGTAGCCAATACGAAGCCCTGTTCCTCTCCGCCGCTCACACCCAAGAGTTGATTGAGCAGACCATCCAGGCGGCCGAAGAAGTGCTGCAAGAGGTGGCGGAAGCTTCTTCCGATTAGGATTCCTGGGCTGTTGCCCCTGCAGAGGGCGTGCACTCGGGAGTATGCCTAAGAAAAACCCTCTCCCGGCTCCAGGAAGCCAGGAGAGGGAAAGAAAGCTAAGGGATTGTCCGTAACTACTCCTGAATAGGAATGGTGTAGCTGAGGGCTCCGATGGGCTGGCCCTTTTTGTAGTCTTCGTAATGCGGATGGCACATGGTGCATTTCCTCATCACGACCGGCAAGGCCGTGGCGGCTCGCAGGTAGCGCTTGCCGTCTTTGACCACGACTTCTTCATAGTAAGCGTTGCCGGCTTTGAGGTGAGCGATGGCTTTCTTTTCGAACTCATCGCGTGGGGAGTTTGCCTCGTCCATCGGCTCTCCGGTGGCGTCCAGCAGGCGCACTTCGTGCCATCCTTTTTTCTTGATGGCGGCGAACAAAGCAATGGCGGCACTTCCGGCCGGCAGATCGGATTCGTCGTGGACATAGTGTTTGGTTATGAGCACCACAGCGGTTTTGTAGATGTCGTCCAGCATGCGGACGATCTGCCGGGTGCGAGCCACAGCCGGGTCCTTGCTGTCCGTGCGGTCTCCGGCCCAAACTCCACGGACTCCAGCCACCGCTGCCAAAGCGGCCAAGCCCAACACTGCAAGTCGCGTCTTCATACACCAACTCCTTTCACCAAAGGGGAACTGAAGGTTCCGACACCGTGTCGGAATCCGTCTTGCTCGGCGCACACTTTCCCCGCCATGGGGAAGGGAGCGCGGTGATCCGCTGCGCTGCTGTGCCCCGGGGGCACAGACACCGCTTCTAAGGGGAGGGAGCGCTAGGGGGGCTTTTGGGGGAGGAGGCCAACGGGACCAGCACCGGTGTGTGCTGGACCACATCGGCCAGCGTATATCGGTTCAGGTAGTCCAACTGCACCTGGGCCGCTTGTTGCAACACCCGACGCAGTTGGCACTGGGGCTGAATCACGCACACGCCTTGACTGTACACACACTCTAGCAAGTCCAGCGTGCCTTCCAGTTGTTGAATCACATCACCCAAGCGGATCTGCTCCGGCGGAACCGCAAGCTGGATTCCTCCTGCGGCTCCCCGAAGCGTCCGCACCAGCTTGAACCGCACCAGGGTTTGCACCACCTTGGCCAGATGGTGCTCGGAGATTTGATAAAACTGGGCGATCTGCTTCACCGATGCCCGCTGCCCTCGGGCAGCCAGGTACATCAGCGTTCGCAAGGCATAATCGGTGTGGAAGGAAAGTGCCATCGCCCAATCGCCAAATCGGTAAAAGCTGTACCAAATATACTTCTTCAAATCGGACTGTCAACTCCTTTTTTGTCCTCCGGCAACCAAATATAGCTTTTGCCGCACTTCGCGGAAAAATCTGCGGCAAGTTTTTACAAGCTTCTACCAAGGTGGTGTTGTGAGGGCCGTTGGACTCCCTCGGGGAAAAAGTTAGGTTAAAAAGACGGTCCTTGCGTTGGTCTTCCCAAGGCTTCCTAACCATGACCGACTCCTTGCCCCAAGAAGAAAACCTGCATCCGGATCCTTCGGAGCAGAACCGCCCTTTTACCATTCCGGTGGCGGAGCGGGTGGGAAGGCTCCCGCCGTATCTGTTTGCCCAAATCAACGCCTTGATGTATCAGAAGCGTCGGGCGGGAGCGGATGTGATCGACTTGGGCATGGGCAATCCTTCCGATCCTCCAGCCCAGTTCATCGTGGAAAAACTGGCCCAAG
>JAJRRR010000451.1 GCA_024279285.1 Planctomycetota bacterium | reverse complement strand
ATCTCCAGCGCTTTGGGATAAAGCAGTCGGGCAAAATGACCGCCCCAAGCCGGATAGTGCCGTCCGCCCTCGTCCAACCACGCTTGGGGCACCATCATCTCATCTCCCGGCAGCCACCATTGGCCGTTGATCAGAGTGGGTTTCCACACTTGGAGGATGTAGGTCGGGTTTCCGTCTTCGTCTTCGCCTTCCAGCGGTTCCCCTTGCTCGTTTCGCCGCAGCAGCCCGTAAAAGTCCGCTTGGCCCAATCCACGCTCATCCACCTGCTGCGACTGCTCTACATCCTGGGAAGTAAACGGCGGACGGAAGAACTCATACTCCCCTTGCGGGAAGGGCCGCTCGGTGGCGAACATTCCATATTGCGGGTCGTAAGCAAATCGGAACCGTTCCATCTGAAGCACATGGCAGCCCCCGCAGTTGTACTTCAGCAACACACGCTTGCCGGCCATGATAGCCTGGCGGCGAGGATCAGGACGGTAGAGATACTTGGGACTGCTGGGTGGCTCTTTGGTCAACCCCAGCACAAAGGTCATCACCGCTTCAATCTCCTCGGCCGTGAAGGGGAACTGGGGCATGCGCAGCCGCTCGTTGTAGCGTTTGTTTTGGGTCTTCATGTAGTCGTAGCTGCGCGGGGCTCGCAACTTCTGCCACAAGAACCCAATACGCTTGTGCCCCAACAAGTAGTGCAAAAAGAAGGCTTTGTCCTGATCTTCCAGAGCAGTCAGGTCCAGATGGCCGTGAGCGGACGCTTCGGCATGGCCGTGTTCACCATGTTCTCCTTCGGTCAGCTCAATGTAGTGGGAAATTTGTTCAAAGGCCAACTGGGATTCTTTCTTGCGTCCCCAACCGGCCAAACCTGTTCCGATGGGCTTGGCCATCTCAAACCCCGGAATCTCGTGGCAGCCGAAGCACCCATACTTGGCAATCGTCCGGCGTCCCACAAATCGCAACTGGTGATCCAAACGCTCCTCCTCCGAGGTGAAGTGGCCTACCAGCTCAATCTCGTCCCCTTTGAGCGTGGGGGCCAGCTCTTCAGGGATTCCTTGCTCCAGGTAGCGGGCAGCCTGGCTGGCGGTGAAAGTTCCGGCCAGATGGTCCATCGCAAGGTGGAACAAGGCTTCGCGGAACTTGGGATCGCCCGAAGGATCCGGCAGTTGATACTTGGGTTGCCAGTTGCCCTGGTCTTGGAGCAAGTAAGCGGTGATGTCCGCTGCCGGATCGGTTACCCGACCATCAGGATGCCGTATCGGTTCCAGGAAGGTATTGGGCATTCGGGTGCGGCGGTGATAGTGCTGAGGATCGCGCAGCCAGGAATAGAGCCACCGTCGGCCACGCTCTCCGCGCAGCTTGTCGCCCAAGTTGGAAAGGTCAGGACCAAAATCCTGCACGGCTTCAGGATACTGCTCTGGTGGGAAGTCCTTGTGGCGATGGCAAGCCAAGCAGCCCCGAGTGTGGAACAACTCTTTGCCTCGTTGAGCCGAGGGGGGCTGGTTGACCTCGGCCGGAGGCTTTTCATACGGAAACGGATCGCTGGCCGACAGCAAGTAGTGCACCGCAGCATACACTTCCACTTGCTCCAACAGCCGGGTGTGTTCCGGCTCCTGAAGCAGTTCTTTTTGGCCTCGGGTCAGCGTGGCGTGCTCTTGAGCGGCAAATTGCTTGGCGGCCACTTCCAGATGCTCATACAGCCCGAAAAACCGAGGCATGGTGGTCGTGGGCCGGAAGCTGGCCGGTTCCCAAACCCAGTTGTACAAAAACTCACGATCCAACTTGGCCGCCACATAGCGCAGGCTAGGCCCCACTTTGCGCATCTGACCCGGATGCTCCGGATCTTCCAAGCCCCGCACAAAGTCATGGAACCGAGGTTTCAGGTAGCTTTTCCCGCCAGCTCCGTTCTGAGCTCGTCGCCGATCTTCTTCCAGGAGTTCAATGAGCTGGCGCCGCACAAGAGAGTCTTCAGGCCGGTGGAGGACCTCTGTGGTAAGCTCTTGCAGGCGCTGGACGAATTGGGCCGCTTGGGGATCGTTGATCTGGCCTCCGGTCAGGGAAATCCCTGGCGTCAAGATCCTTTGCAGCCGCTGCTGCTTATGCTTGTCGGGCAAGTTCGGGTCCACCCACAGGGCCAGGGCCAATTCAGTAAAGTTGGGCTCCAGACGCAGGTCCGGGCCCACCGGCTCGCCAGTGCCGCCGTAGCCGTTGATCTCGTGGCAACCAAAGCAGCCGTACTTGACGATCAAATCGTGCCCTCGCACCAGCTTGGGAGCCGGAGGATCAGGAAAACGATCACTAGGCCGAAGTTCGGTGACATGATGATGGCACTTCAAACAGTTGCTTTCAGCAAACCGCATCGGGACCATCGGAAGGTCCCAATAGTGGTTGTCAAACCAACCGTAGCGACGCACCCAGTCTTCCAACTGAGACAAGGAGTTGGGAGTGTGGGACACCAGGCGGAACTGCGTAGCTCCATCACGCCCATCGTGGCAAATCGTGCAGCCAAAGGTTTTGAACGGGTGAGGGCTGGCATCGCCCACCATCAAGTCAAGTCTCGGGTGGGCACAGTAAGGATGGGGCAGCCCTCGTCGCACTTGGAGCACCAGTGGTTCATTCCAATACTGTCGGGCCAGCAGCAGCTTGCGAGCCTGAAGGATGCTGGTCACTTTGGTGTCGTTGACATATTCAATCACATCGCCTTGCTTCAGTCCGGCCCGGGCTGCCAATGAGCCTTGCACCACAAACTCCACCGTGGGTGCTTTGCGATCCAGGATTCCACGCGAGGCGATTCGGAAGCCATAGGTCTGAACCATCCACTGCCCGGCCAGCACTGGATTGTTCTCAACATACCAGGCGATTTGCCCTGGGGTGAGTCGGGCGGCTTGCCCGGCTTGGCCGTTGGCCGCGGCCACCAAAAGCCACTGCGGCTCCTGTTCCAGTTGGAGCCGAATCCCGCCAACACGATGTTCCTTCGGATAAGCTGGCTCGGTAGCCGATCCAGGAGCCGTGCGATCAATGGAAATGTGGCAGGTGCGGCAGCGGTCAAATCGGGCCACCATTTGAAAGTTGTAGTCAATCTTCAAATCCGGCAACCACCCATTGTCAATCTGAACCGGCGTGTTATTGAACGCATCAAAGATTGGAAGCCGCACGACGAACTGGCCCAATCGGGTCCAGACGCTTTCTTGCGTGGCCAATGTGCGCTCAATGCGCTGAACATCCAAGCGCAACTTTTCAAGGGACCGCTGGGCTGCCCGGGGCTTGGCATTGATCGCACCCACGAGAGTGTCCAAATGCTTGCGATAGGTGTTGAGGGCTTCAAAAGTTTTCTGGCGGGCCTCCACTGTGGCCAGAGCTTCGTCCACGGCTTGTTGCAGTTGGGCCACTTCTTGGGCCGAAGCTCCCTGGTCCAAGCGCAACCCCAGATCGCTTCGCACCTTGTCCAATTCGGCCCGGGCAAATTTCAGCTCCAGTTCAGCCAATTCTTCCCGATATCGCGCCCGAGAACGATATTCCTCCATTACCTCCAGCATTGCCTGGCGGGACTGGACCGAGGGCTGCTGCTTGAGCTGCTCATAGCTGGCCAGCACCGGATCTTCCGAGGGCAGGCCCCCCAAAGCCCCGATAAATTGCTGAGCCACTTGAGCCAGTTCCGCACGCAGCTTATCGCGTTGGGATTGAGCTTGTTGGAGTGCATCAGCCAGTTGATCTTTCTGGCTTGAAGGAGCCAAGTGGTGCTGAACCCAAAGATCAGCGTAAGCGTCTTCGGCTCTGGCAGCGGCATCTGTCAAATCCACCACTTCCAAGAACTGCCTTTGCAGTGCAGAGGTGACCGACTGGTCCTGTTGGCCCAAACGCCATTGAGCGTCGTAGGCCACCGCAGCCACAAACAACTTCACAAACACTTCCGGGGGTACTTCTTGTTCACCTTGGGCTTTCAGCTCCAGGCGTTGCTGCTCCCCTTGGAGATATTGTTCGTTGCGTTGTTGGGCCAATCGGGCACGAAGCGACCAGGGTTCTATCTCGTCGTAGTAGGTAAACTGGTACTGCTTCCACTCCCGGTTATGATCCTGGACCAGCATCCAGAGTGTTCCCACCAGCATCGCCACCGAGCTGATGGCGAACACCAGATGCATCAACTTCATGTCGCGCCAGGTTTTTTCCGTGGCCGGCATGATGAGACTCCGTTTTTGTTAGCCGGGGGTAATCAGGTTGCCAAAACGCCAGGGCGTTTGCTCCACAGGCAACTAAAAGTTGAAAAACCATTCAGGAATAGCGATGATGTATTTCAAGTTGATTGTCCATCTCAAAACCATCTTAATGGGCAGCAACAACATCCACAGCAGAAGCTGAATCATAATCATATAGCGGATAAATCCCATCTTGATAAAAAACTGCCGAAATATCGTGGCAGCCAGAATCGGCGGAAGCAGGAACAAGTAGGCAATCAACAACACAATCCCTAGCCATTCCCGAGCCAGAATACCTTCAGGAACGCTCATGCCCATCAGATCAATCCAGAAATACTCGGAAAGATTCACATTGTTGAGCACGAGCACTTTATGAGCATCCCAAGGTTCATAAGGTCCAAAGAAGTTCCAGTTTGGCCCTCTCAAAAAAGTGCCCAGAATTATCAAAACCACCCAAAGCTGGAGGAAACCGATCTGGAACATGGAATAGGCAAACTTGCGTTCTTCAATGGTGTAGTATCCGTTTCCTTTTTTGTTGAAATCAATGTAAGGGATGGCCATCAATCCCAAGATGATGAAAGTAGGCAACACCACCCCAGCCATCCAGGGGTCGTAGTAGACGAGCATTTCCTGGAGTCCCAGGAAATACCAAGGTGCTTTAGAAGGGTTAGGGGTATCAGCACGGTTGGCCGGTTGTTCCAAGGGGGCTTTGATGAAAATGGCCCAAAACAGCAGCACTGCGGTGAGGGCCAGCATGCAGATCAGTTCGGTATAAACCAGATCGGGCCAGACGAGCACTTTTTCGGAATCCTCTTTTTCCAGGGGGGGCAGGCCCTGCTTGATCCGCTCGTCATTTTGAACCGCCTTGTAAGTGGCCAGCCAGGTGAAAAACCCCAACAAAAAGGCCAAGGCCACGATGGGCACATTGTCCGGTTTGGCCACAATTTCCCAAAACGGGCGGCTGGTCATAGACAAACCCAAGTACAGCAGGGAGAGGTTCAAAATGGTCCATGCCACCCGAGGCCGCACAAAGAAGCGGCGGAACCGGAACAGAATCACCAACAAGGCAAAACTGCCCAAAGTGAAAATCACCGCGCCGCGGTTTCCAGTAAAGATGGTGTTGAGCAGTTCACGCAACCCGTGAGGCAAACCCCAGGGTGCTCCGCCCATGGACACGGCGGCCAGCACGACAAAGCCCAAGGCCACAGCCAGCCACACCACGGCGTCGCGCACTTTGTGGAGCTTTTGCCACAGCCAGTAGGCCGCTCCGGCGTTCAACGCGGCCAAGCCCAAGTAGTAAATCCCCAAAAACTCGGCAACGGCTTTTTCAAAAGCCGGATCGTATCCGTGCATGGCTTCCGATCCCTAAAGTGTCGCTGGCTTAAGGATCCGTCAGGGAAAGCATCACAGTGGTCCGCTGATTCCGCCGTCTTTTCGCACGCGCCAAAAGTGGATTGCCAACAGCGTGGCCACCGCCAAGGGAATAGCAATACAGTGCAGCACATAAAACCGATTCAGGGTTTCGTTGGCTACTTCTCGCGCACCAAGCAGCACATATCGGGCATCGGACATGTTAGTAATCAGGTCCACCCCACCCAAAGTCAGCAATTGTTGACCAGGACCTTCATGTCCCAGGAGCGGTGTAGCTCGGGCCATGTTGGAACCGACCGTGATGGCCCAAATGGCCAATTGATCCCAAGGCAACAAATATCCAGTAAATGACAACAACAAGGTCAACACGAGCAAAATCACCCCCACCACCCAATTGAACTCCCGAGGCGGCTTGTAGCTGCCGGTGAGAAACACCCGGTACATATGTAACCATACGGTGATGACCATAGCATGAGCGCCCCAACGGTGCAGTTCCCGCATAATGCCCAAGCTGGTCACATCCGCCAGGTTTTGAATGTCCCGATAGGCCCATTCCGTCGTAGGCCGATAGTAGAACATCAAAAGCACCCCTGTGACCGTTTCCACCAGAAACAGGAAGAAAGTCACTCCTCCCATGCACCAAGTATAGCTCAGGGCAATGCCCTGTTTCTTAATAGAAACCGGGTGCAAGTGCAGAAAGAAGTTGGTCAGCATGACCACGATCCGATTCCGCCGATCCAGCGGAGCCGGATGCCGAAAGATGCTTTTCCAGAGCTGGCTGTTGCGGATCGTCTGGCCCAGGCCCATCTTTTCCGTCCTTCAACCTGCTGCAAAGGGGAGGGGTTTGAGGATTGACTACGCCGTGAAAACTCAAAGGAGAAAAATCACACTTCTTCTATTTAGATTCACTCCATCATTCACTTTGAAATCATGCCGGAACGAAACTGTCCGGGTCGTTCCATTGCCCTTTTTCTTCTTGGAACTTGCGACTTTTGTCCACTTCCAGTTGACCGTCTTCGGCGATGCGAATGGCATAGCGCTCCAGAGGGCGAGGAGCGGGACCTTCAAAGTTGATTCCGTTGATGTAGAAACCACTCCCGTGGCAAGGACATTTGAATTTTTGTTCAGCCTCCAACCAGTTGGGAGTGCATCCCAAGTGAGTGCAAACAGTACTCAAGGCTGCGATTTGCTGCTGGCCGTTGTACTCCGCATTGACAATCCAGACGGCATACTGGGTTTTGAATTTGGTTTCCACATAACCGGGCGGATAGTCGGAAGGAAAGCCCACCTTGAACTTGCTGGGCGGTTCAATTCGGACATTGGGGAACATGAACCGCAGAGTGCCCAAGGTCCACAGACCCATCGTGGTTGCCAGCGAGGTGAATCCCACTCCCAGAGGAGTTCCCAACATCACCCCCAGCACGGCCAAGAAGCCACGGCGTTGTTGATCAGGCTTTTTGCCGGGCTTGGTGAAAGGGGGGCGAGTGGGCCGAGGCGGGACCACTGGCTTGGCCTTCGCCGCCGGCTTTTTCTCGGTGGGAGAGGGTTTCGCTGGGGTTTTGGCTTCCAGGGCTGACTTGGACACCGGCCCTCGCTTTCTCTCCACCTCCTCTGCGGCCAAGATGTTGGAACTGTGGGGTTTTTCGGCCGCAGGAGCCGGAGCCTGGGGCTTGGGAGTCGGTTTGGTTGCCGCAACAGGCTTTTTGGCCGCCGAGGGCTGGGGCGGGGCCGAGGTGGAGGCGGCAGCTTTTTTCTGCTTTTCGGCCCGAGCCATGGCCAAAATCTCTTGCACGCTGGGCCGCTTACCACTGCCCGGCTTGGGGATCTTGGTCGCAGGCTTTGACTCTTCTGAGGCAGAATCCTGCTTCGCGGAGGAAGCCGCCGCCTGATCTTTCCCCGAGGACTGCTCGGCCTGGGAGGCTGTATCTCCCTTGGAATCCAACTTCCGACACGCGGCCAGGATCTCGGCCACGGACATTTTCTTTTTCTTCTTTTCCTCGGCGGCCATGGTAAACCTACCCGTGTTCAGGGACCAGAGAGTACAAGTCCTTTTGTTCAAATGGGTTATAGAAACTGATGCGTAAGGGATTCTGGGGTTTGTGAAGAATTTCACGAACCCTCTGGATTGTTGCGTCTGCTCCTTAACCTGTCAAGACCCCTCCACGCCTCCTGGTTGACCTACTCCGCAAGGTTGTCCAGCACAGATGCGTTTGCCGTGGTTGGTCGAGGATTTTGATCCGCAGCGGGCGTTCCGGGAAGGCCCTCTTGGAAATTTTTTCGGCCTTTTTCCTCCCCAGGGAGTTTTCCTTTTCCGCATGCTCCCCCAAAAACTCCCCAACTCCCCCTGCAACCAGCAAAAGTGACCGAAAAATCGTTGCATTTCCACCCTGAGGAGCGGTACACTGAAACCAGAACCCCTAGATCCACTTTCCTGCCTGTTGATGGGGTCCCTGCCTACCTGCCTCCCGACCCTCCGGGCGTGAGACACTCCTAGTGGGAGCAAAAGGTCCATGAAACAAGTCCTGTTGGGATCTTGGGCCGCTGTAGTGGTCGTGATGTTGGCATCTTTAGCCAGTGCTGAGGAACCTCAGTCACAGCAAAGCAACCAGCAGATTAGCTTTCATCGGGACATCCGGCCCATTCTGGTGGAACACTGCCAAGGATGCCACCAGCCGGCCAAGCCCATGGGCGGGCTGGTGTTGACCACCTATCAAGGCTTGCTCAAAGGCGGTGAAAGCGAAGAACCAGCCATCGTGCCCGGCAAGCCTGAAGACAGTCCTCTTTATACCTATGTGGTAGCCGAAGATGGGGAAGAACCCCTGATGCCCAAAGACGCTCCTCCGCTTACTCAGGCGGAAGTGGAAAAAATCCGGCAGTGGATCCTCCAAGGGGCCAAGGACGACACCCCAGAGTCCATGAAAGTGGTCTACGACATGGACCATCCGCCTCGGTATGAACTGGCCCCAGTGCTCACCTCAGTAGATTTCTCCCCCGATGGCAAGCTGCTGGCCGTCTCCGGCTATCACGAAGTGCTCATTCACAAAGCCGACGGCTCAGGAATCGTAGCCCGGCTGGTCGGACTCTCCGAACGAATTGAGTCTGCGGTCTTCTCTCCCGATGGCAAACGCCTGGCCGTCACGGGCGGATCGCCGGGAAGATTCGGAGAAGTGCAAATCTGGGATGTGGAGAAGCGCAAGCTGCTGCTTTCAGTTCAGGTCGGGTTTGACACCATCTACGGGGCCAGTTGGTCCCACAACGGCAAGTGGGTGGCATTCGGTTGCCCGGATAACAATGTTCGAGTCATTGACGCAACCACAGGCAAGCAAGTGCTTCAGCAAGGGGCTCACAACGACTGGGTGCTGGACACGGTCTTCTCCTCGGACGATTCGCACCTGGTCTCGGTCAGTCGCGACATGACGGCCAAGCTGACCGAGGTAGCCACAGGCCGGTTTGTGGACAACATCACCAGCATCACCCCTGGAGTGCTCAAAGGGGGGCTGATAGCGGTGGACTTGCGTCCTGGGATCAAAAATCCCAAGGACGATCAGATCGTGGTAGGTGGTTCGGACGGGGTGCCTCAGATTTTCCGCATCCATCGGATCAAAGCCCGACGCATCGGGGACAACTTCAACCTGATCCGAGCTTTTGAAAAGATGCCTGGCCGGATCTACGGTGTGGCCTTCAGTCCCGATGGCACCCGCATCGTTGCCGGAAGCAGTTACGATCGCCCGCCCAAGGTGCGATTGGGAATGGGCCGTATTTACAATGTAGAAGACGGCCGCATCATTTGCCAGCTTCAACAAGAGTCAGCCATCTACGATGTGGCTTTTCATCCCAATGGAAAGCAGGTGGCCACCGTGGGATTTGACGGCAAGGTGCGACTGTTTGATGCCCAGAGCGGGAAGTTGCTCAAAGAGTTTTGGGCCGTTCCGTTGGAAAAGGTGGCCCAAAAGCCCTAGCGCACCTGGCATCCCTGGTTGGCTTTGCTACAATAAGGTGCCGATACAAAAACAGGCAAGTGTTTCCCGTAGAGGGAGTTAGGTTCCACAGGAGGGGAACGAACGATGTTTGCCCGAACCCGCTGGTTGGTTGCCGCCGCGGTTGCGCTGAGTTGGCAAGTGGCCTGGGCTGCACCACAGGACCACGGTGATCGGCTCCCGCCAGGAGCCCAAGTGGTCAAGTTGGAGGTGTTTCCTGACACAATTGAGTTGCCCCATCGCTTCGCCTATCGCCAGTTGATCGTCACCGCCGTGCTTCAAGACGGTAGTCGTACTGATGTCACCCGGCTGGTGAAAGTGGAAGCTCCGCTGATTGTGCAAATTAGTCCTACCGGGGTGGTGCGGCCTCAAAGTGATGGACAAGGACAGATCGTCCTGCGACTCCAAAATCACATTGTCCGGGTTCCTGTGAAAGTCACCGGCCAGCGGGAAACCTACCATCCGAGCTTTGTGGCCGACATCATGCCGATTCTATCCCGCATGGGTTGCAACTCGGGAACATGCCACGGAGCGGCCAAGGGCAAGAACGGTTTTAAGCTCTCTCTGCGGGGATACGATCCGGAGTTTGACCACCGGGCCTTGGTGGACGATCTGGCCGGACGGCGATTCAACCGAGCCATGCCGGAGCAGAGCCTCATGCTGCTGAAAGCCTCCGGAGGAGTTCCCCATGTGGGCGGGGTGCGCACGCGGCCAGGTGAACCCTACTACGAGCTGCTCCGCCAATGGATCGCTGACGGAGTGCCCCTGGACTTGAAACATCCTCGTGTGACCAACATTCGCCTCGTGCCTCAAGAGGCAGTGATTGCCTTGCCGGGCATGAAGCAGCAGTTTGCCGTGTTGGCCACCTACGAAGACGGCACGGTGCGCGATGTAACCTTGGAAGCATTTACCGAAAGCAGCAACACGGAAGTGCTGGAAATGTCGCCGGACGGGTTGGCAACGGCCTTGCGTCGTGGCGAGGCTGCTGTGTTGGCCCGATACGAAGGCCGCTATGCCACCGCCACGGTGATCGTGATGGGCGACCGCAGCGGATACAAGTGGGTAGATGTGCCGGCCTACAACTTCATTGACGAACTGGCATATAAGAAGATGCGGGCGGTGAAGGTGTTGCCCAGCCCGCTGTGCACCGATGAGGAGTTCGTCCGTCGGGTCTATCTGGATTTGACCGGACTGCCGCCCAAGCCGGAAGATGTGGTGGCGTTTCTCAACGATCCTCGTCCCTCGCGTCAAAAACGCGAAGCCTTGGTGGATCGTTTGGTGGGAAGTCCGGAATATGTGGAGTACTGGACCAACAAATGGGCCGACTTGCTCCAAGTGAACCGCAAGTTCCTGGGTGAAGAAGGAGTGTGGGCGTTTCGCTCCTGGATTCGCCAAGCGGTGGCCTCTAACATGCCCTATGACAAGTTCGTCTATTCCATTCTTACGGCCAGCGGTTCCAACCTGGAAAACCCGCCAGCTTCTTACTTCAAAATTCTCCGCACCCCGGATGCACTCGTGGAAAATACCACTCAATTGTTCTTGGCCATCCGGTTCAACTGCAACAAGTGCCACGATCACCCGTTTGAACGCTGGAATCAGGATCAATACTACCAGCTTGCAGCGTACTTTGCCCGAGTGGGTTTGAAACCCGATCCGCGGTTTGCCGACCGCAAAATCGGCGGCACGGCTGTGGAAGGGGCCAAGCCTCTGGTGGAGATCGTGTACGAAAAGCCCTCGGGTGAGATCAAACATGCCCGAACCGGCCAGGTCACTGCACCGAAGTTCCCCTACGAACACGAAGGTTCTGTGCCCCAAAACGCTTCCCGACGCGAACAACTGGCCCGATGGATCACCGCCAAGGAAAACCCCTACTTTGCCAAGAGCTTTGTCAACCGGGTTTGGGCCTACCTGATGGGCCGAGGGTTTATTGAACCGGTGGACGACATCCGAGCCGGCAATCCGCCTACCAATCCCGAGCT
>JAJRRR010000450.1 GCA_024279285.1 Planctomycetota bacterium | reverse complement strand
GTGAAGCACTGCCCGTGCCTTTCCGCCCAGGACTAAATACTGGCTAGCTCGATGTCCTGCTCCCCAACTGACATATTGACGCACAAACTCCGGCGCCTCAGGTCCCGGCCGGCTCAAACGCACCAGGTCCACAGCCAGTTGAGCCACATGAGGAGCCACCGGAACCCGACGCACAATGTGCTGAAGCTCCAAAATCTCCTGGGCATTGAGCGTGGGTTGCAACTGCACTTGTTCATCCGAAGTGGTCTGTTGCACGATCCGCAGCTCTTCTTCCCGAGACGGATAGTTGACCCGAATCTGAAACATAAACCGATCCAGTTGGGCTTCCGGCAGCGGGTAGGTGCCTTCTTGCTCAATCGGGTTTTGCGTGGCCAGCACGAAAAACGGCTCTTCCAGCCGGTGGCGCTCTCCTCCAGCGGTGACTTGGTGTTCTTGCATAGCTTCTAGCAAGGCGGCCTGGGTTTTGGGCGGGGTGCGGTTGATCTCGTCGGCCAGCACGATGTTGGCAAACACCGGTCCTGGCAAAAACCGGAAAGTCCTGGCTCCTGTGGCCCGATCCTCTTGAATCACTTCCGTGCCGGTGATGTCCGAAGGCATCAGGTCAGGAGTGAACTGAATGCGGCTGAACTTCAGTGACAAAGTCTGAGCCAAAGAGCGGATCAGCAGTGTTTTGGCCAGCCCTGGCACTCCCACCAACAAACAATGCCCCCGGGCAAACATGGCAATGAGCACTTGCTCAATGACTTCCTGCTGGCCCACGATCACCCGGGAAAGCTGATCGACGATCTGCCGATAGGCTTCTCCCAAGCGCTTCAGCGCTTGAAGGTCGTCTGTGGAAGGTTGAGCCGAAGGGTCCATAGTCGTCTTCATTCAAGCCAGAGGACCGAAGCACTACTTCCATTGTACCCAAGGGGCACCTTCGTGCCACGAGCCTCCCTTTGCCGTTCCCACCAGCACAAGCCAGAAACCTTACTCTCCCTTTCCAGGAAAACAAATTTCGTTGACCCTCAAAGGCCAAACAGCTAGCCTGAATCAAAGCCCAAGGTTGCGCTGGCCGAAGGGGAGAAGGGCTCCCGTGGCACATCTACGACAGGGGGGAGCAGGATGGGGCTAGTGTACTTTAAGCGCTACTGGATGGAATTGGACTTGCGTCTGTGGCGGGCTCCGCCGCTTGAGTTGCCCCAAGGATATGAACTTCTGCCCTGGCATCCCGAGTTGCTGGAAGCCCACGCCCAAGCCAAATATGAGAGCTTTCGCCATGATCTGGACTCCAATGTGTTTCCCTGCTTGGGTCAGCGCGAAGGATGCCGACGGCTGATGCAGGAGATTGCCAACAATCGGGGATTTCTGCCCCAGGCAACTTGGCTGGCAGTGTTTTCTAACCCCAGGGGGCAAACCGTCCCTTGCGGCACCATCCAGGGCATTGTGGACGCTCAGCATCGGGGAGCGATCCAGAACCTGGGCGTAGTGCCGGGCCACCGGCGGCGAGGATTGGGCAAGGCGCTCCTGTGTCGGGCTCTGCAAGGGTTCCAGCAACACGGTCTGACGCGAGCCGCTTTGGAAGTCACCGCTCAGAACACGGAAGCCGTGCGGCTTTACGAGCGACTGGGCTTCCGGTGCGTGGAGACCCTCTACAAAGCCGCTCCCGTGCCCGCCGGAACTTGAAGCTCCTCCGGCGGCTTGCATCTTGCAACTTGCGGCGCATGAAGAAAGGTGCTGAAGCTTGTTTCGGCGTTTGTTGTCCAGGTGAAAGTGTGGTTTCTTAGCCTCGGCTTGTCCGAGCCGTTGGTCATCCCCGAGCTTCAGCCGCTTCAACTCCACCCCTGGCGAGCCTGCGCTTTAGCTGCGTGGACGGGGTTGAGAGAACGCACCTCCACTTCCCCTAAAAGCCCGAAACGAGAGCCAGCGCTTGTTTTCACACGCCGTAAACCGCAGGGTATGTGTCGCGCTAGTGGCTTGTTTGCTCCTTGGGGGCTATGAGCACGGGTTGGAGCCAGTTGGCCCAGTCGTGCAGGTCTCCGCCGCCGGCGTATTGCACCACCAGGGTGAGTCCCACGGCATCTTCCAGCTCCACATGGACCCATTGGGGCGGCTGCCCGAAGCGTTGCGGCTCGGAAGTGAACCGCAGTCGGGTGCGAACTTTGCCTTGGTGGCGATGGTGCGTTAGGACCCGAAACACCACCTCTCCGCCCTCTCCGGCCTGATCGTCCACGCCCACCAGGCTTAGGAAGCGGAGGTAGGGTTTGCGTAGCAGGAAGGTAGCTTGTGCCAAGGCGTGCATACCCAGCCCTTTGAGATACTTGCGTCCGGCGGTGCGGAGGTATCCTCCTCCGGTGTTGCGATCTCGTCCCAGGGGCCACTTCCAGCGAAGCAGAGGGATGTGGCGGAATTGGGCCACAGGCAAATCGGACAAGTGGACCACATGGGTATGCTGCGGCTGGACCCAAACCACTCGCTTGGCCGGGAACTGCAGCGGCAAGGCACCGAGCATTCGTGCCTGGACCTGAGCTTCTTGAAACTTCATCCGATCGGCCACAAACAGGCTCCCGTCGGCCAAAGCCAACCAGGCGTGCGGAACAGCGAGCCTTTCGGGAAGTTGGAGCAGCTTGGGATTCAAAGCCAGGGCCTTCACCTGGCTTAGCTCTATGCGGATCGTGCCGCTGGTCAGGCGCATCTGAACTCGCTGCGAATCCAAGCGTACCAAGGTGCCTTGAACCTGATCCCCATTGCGTAAGAAGCACAAGTCCTGGGGGCCTTGATGGGAGCGGGCGTCCAGTTCCCAGGCTTGAGCCACCAGGGGGTTTTGAGGAGGGGCTACCAACACCCCTTGCACCAGCGACCAAGGCAACTCCAGCCGACCTAACTCCAGGCTCTCTACTACCAGAGACTCCGGGGTTCCCTGGATCAGATCGGCAACTAACAGTCCGCGTCGGGCCAGCAGCACATAGGCCGACTCGGAAGGCTTGAATCGCAGCGGGGGCTGAGGGTCCAGCGGCTCGCCCCACTCCAGAACTTCTGCCCAATCAAACTGACGATGGCCTTGGGGAGTGTGGACTTGGGCTTTTTGATTAGAGAGGAGCTGGAAGGCCCGAGCTTGGGCCACCCGTTGGCCGGAGCAAAGAGTCAGCACCGGGGCTTTCGGATGGGAGTTGCGAGGTTGGGCGAAGACCTCCCTCGGACTTCCCCAACAACTCCCCAAAGCCGCACCCATCCCCAGCAGCCACCGACGACGCGACATCCTTGGCGAAACATTCCCGGGGAAATTCCTCATAGAGTTCATCTTGGGTGCTGGCTAAGTTGCAGTGTTGGGACGCGACTGGAGCCGGATCAGCGTTGGAAAATGGGCAGGTAGTTGTTGGGCATCTGAAGGATGATCAAAGCCATGGCAGTGCCGTACTCTCGGGAATAGGGATCTACCCATGAGCCGCTGGCCTTGTCCTGCTGAAGCAAAAGCTCGTCCCGAATCGCCGGATACCACCTACGCCAGTATTCCCCCCCGGCGTGCCACATGGCTTGCACGGCATAGTAGTGGCCGTAGAAGTAGTGGGTTTCGCGTCGGAAGCGTCCTCGGGGGAGGAATCGCATCAGGTATTGCAGTCCGCGTTGGATTTCAGGACCTTCGTAGATTCCGGCCGAAAACAGGGCCACCACTCCAGCGGCCGAACGGGGAAACATGCTTTGTCGGGCCCGAAGCATGTAGCTAAATCCCCCATCGGGATTCTGGCACTGTTTGACATATTCCACGGCCCGATCAATGGTCTCGTTGGGCACAAACAGTCCGGCATTTCGGGCAGCTCGCAGGGCCATGACTTGGCACACGGTGACCGAAATATCGGCGTCCCGAGGGTGCGGCTGATAACGCCAACCGCCTTCGTGGTTTTGGGTCTGGATGATCAGGTCCACGGCTTTTCGGAGCTTGGGCCGGATGTCTTCGCGCATGGTCATGCCGTAGCATTCGGCCAGAAACATCGTGGCAAATCCGTGCCCGTACATCGGCCCGTGGCTCGTGGAACCCGGAACAGTAATAAACCCATCCTCTTGCACATGCCGCAGGATGAATCCCAACGCCCGATCCACGGCCACCCCATGCGGTCCTCGCAAGGGAGTGCTTCCGGCCGACATGAGGGCCATGGCCGCCAAGGAGGTGATGGCTGCGTTGCGAGGATAGCCCCCTGAGCCGAACGCCCCATCCGGATGCTGCCGTCGCACCAGAAAAGCCAGGCCTCGCTCTATGGCCCGAAGCGTCTCAGGGGTCATCATCTCCGCAGCCGAGCTTTCTACATCCTGCCCAGGGCTACGGCGTGCAGGAGCTGCCGCCCCACAGGCACACAACGCCCCAGCTCCCCAACGCAGCACCTGCCGACGATGAACACGCTTCGGAACCGAAAGCAACTTCGCTGTACCCAAGGCTTTTGCTGTGCTAGCCATCACGGTCTTGCGGATCAGATTTTCAGCACAACCAGTAAAAACCCCTGCTCAACAACCCATTATGGCTTTTCCTTCCCAGCGTTGGAAACACGGCGGAAGTATTCTTCAATTTCCAGCTCATACTGGGGCAAGAAGCGGTCTCCGGCGGATTGGAGCATTTGTTGTCTCATCCGCGGGGGCAAGTGGCCCCAAATCCGCTTGAGCAGGTCTTGCACCATGGCTCGGGCGCTTTTGATGGCCGGGGGCTTGGGCCGTTGGGCTTGGGTTTGCTTGGGCTGGGGGTTGGGACGAGCAGCCGGGCGGTTGGCCGCTTGAGTCCCACCTGCCGGTGAGCTTGTAGGACGGGATTGGGCCTGCGGTTGCGATTGTGCACCCGACTGCTGCCGACGACTGGCTGAGGAAGAAGACGATGACGACCGCCGACGGCGATTCATCTGTCGAAGCAGCTTTTCCAATCGGGCCACAATCTCCCGCTGCAAACGCAGCGTCTCCTCGTCCACTTGCCCCTGTGCCAACCGCTGCTGAACCTGACGCATCTGGCGGCTGATGCTGGTCAGAGGGTTGTCGTCCGGGCCGATGTCTTCTCCCTCGGGCTGAACAAGCTCTTGAGAGTGGGACTCAGCAGGAACAGATTTCTGGTTTTTTTTCCGTTCCTGAGAACGAGAGTTCTTCGCTGGTTGTTGCTTCTCCGGTGCGGCTTTTTTCTTGGACGCAGAGCCTTGAAGCCCTTGACGAAACAGGTCTTCTTCCACCGGGTCAAACAGTCCTTGACTTAGTTCCTCCAACAACTGTTCGTCTAGTGAGGTAGTGCCGGGTGAAGCCTGCTTTTTGGCATTTTTGTCGGTTTTGTCCGGCCGAGACTTGTCCGATGCAGAAGACTTGGAGGCCAAGGGTTTTTGAGGCGGAGGAGCCACCGCAGGGGAGGACTTCTGGGGCTGGGACGGCTTGGTGGGAGGCTCTGCTTCGCCGGAAGCGGTTGCCGCAAGCAAACACGCCCAGGCCAAAGTCCCGGATAGCCAAACGCGGCCAAGGTTCCGGTCCACGAAAATCATGGCTTACTCTCCTGGAGCGATTCCAAGGGGGCTGTTAGTTTCTGGGGGAGTTGTTCTTCGGGGGCATCGTCCGGGCCGGTGGCCAGGTCCAGTAGCAGATCGGCCAGACGCCCTTGCTCCCGACGCAACAGGTCCAGTTGGTGTTGAAGTTCGGGGGCCCAATCTTTTTGAGCTTCCAGGCGTCGGGAAAGTTCCTCGGTTCGGGCGTTGAGGGCTTGTTGCCAGAGTTTCAGGAGTCGCAGTTGAGCCACGGGAGCCACCAGTCCCGGTCGACGCTGAGAAGATGGCTCTTGATCTGGTTCAGAGGAAGCATCTCCGGCGGAGCTTGCATTGGCAGATCGGGACTGTTTGAGGGCTTCCAGCACCTGTTGAAGCCGCTGGAGAGCTTGGCCCTGGGCTTCTTGGGCAGGAGGACCGGGCTGCCCTCGGGCCAGCAGTGCTGCCGCCGTTTCCATCTGATCCGCTGCACCTTGCAATGCCTCGAAAAACACCACCACGCGCTTCAGACGCTTGTTGTGTTCCCGAAGTTCCTGGGCCAGAAGCTGTTGATCGTCAGCCAATTGCAAAGCCAAGGACTGTTGGGCCACGGTGAGTTTGCCCCGACGCTGTTGGTCCAGCTCGGCAGTGCGTTGGGCCAAAGCACGCTGGCGGCCCAACAAACCTTGCAACACCTGATCCAATCGGGCCAGTTGTTCAAAAGCCAACTGACGCTTCAGTTGTCGGAGTCGTTGCTCAAGCTGGCGCTGGACATCTTGCAATGCCCGGCGGGCTTGCTCGGCCGACTGAGCGGATTGCTGGCCTGAGGAAGCTTCTGCGGCTTGTTGCATAGCCTGGGCGGCTTGTTGCATGCCTTGGGCAGCCCTTTGGGCACGAAGCCGCCGAAGTTGCTCTGTCAAGCGTTGGGCTTCTTGGGCCAACCGGCGCTGAAGGCGACGAAGCTGTTCCAGGGTTTGCTTATCTTGGGGGTTTTGGCTGGCCAGTTGGCGCATCCGTTTTGCTAGACGCAGTTGTTCCTGGTGCAGTTGTTCCAGTTCCTTCTCCACTTGGCGGAGCTTGCGTTGAAGTCGCAACAGTTTTTGCTCGCGTCGGTCGGACAGCACATCTAGCATTTGCTCCAAGTCGTTCAACACGCGTTGTTGTTGGGCCATAGCCTGGCCCATGCGATTTTCGCGAGTGTGTTGGGCTCCTTGGCGGATCTGTTGTTCCAGATTGCGCTGTTGGGCCGTTTGGATAGCTTCGCGGAGCACTTCGGCGGTGGGCTGGCCTTGGGCTTGAAGCTGTTGGGCCATTCGGGCCATGCGTTGGGTGAGGGTGTGGAGCTGTCGGGCCAGTTGCTCTTGCTTTTGGGCCAAGCGGTTGAGCTGGGCTCGCTGCGAGGCAGAAAGCTCCGAGGAGCTTTTGCCCAAGGTGGATTGGGCCAGTTCTCGGGTCTGTTGGGCCAGTTCCTCAAACCGACGCCGCAAATGGCCCAACTCCCGATAAAACCGCCGGTAGTTATCCCATTGGGTCAGCTCCACCAGTTGACGCTCCAACGCGTCAAGAACAGCTTGTTGGTGCTTGATGGCCCGATGCATCTGTTCCCTCGGCACTTCTTCCGTGGGCACCTGAGGTTGGGCAGATTGGGACCGCTTTTCCAGGGAAGTTTGCACTTGCTTGACCGATGAGGCCAAATCACGACCTATGGCCCGAAGATGCTCCCGATCCAACTGTTGCACCAGTTTGCCCAGGGCCTGCATGCGTTCTCGGGCTTCCGGATGGTCCAAGCGGTTGGTCTGCAAGGTGCGCAGGTACTGCTCTATAAGTTCTTGCAGCGAGTTGCGCGGTCCAAGCAGCATTTGGCTCACCTGGCGTTGGGCCAGCTCGGAGGACTTGAGCTGATCCAGTTGAGTCGCCGTCAAATGACCAGCTTCTTCAGCGTAGGCTTGGGCATCCTGAAGTTGGGCTTGGGCTTCACGCTGCATCTGAATAGCCTGCTGAAGCTGGGCCAGCACACGCTGCTGATGTCCGGCCAAAAGCTCATGCAACTCCTCGGGCGAGATAATCGTGATACGAAGCGGTCCAGTGGTGGTTTGTTGCGGCTTGTGGTCTTCGGCCACGAGTTGCCAGGTGAGATGGGCACCTGGGGAGAGAGCCAATGGAGCCAGATCCCAACGGTAGCTCACTTCTTGTTTCTTCGGTTGGGTGGGCAACTCCGTGCCGACCAAAGGGGCTGGTTTGGACGGCCCTTGATACAGCGTCTGTTGCTGGTGTCCCTGAGCGCTTTTGGTACTGAGCAAGAACCGCAACCACACCCGATGCACTCCCAAGTCGTCCTGCACCTGAGCCCGAATCTCCACCACCGCTCGGGGAGTAAGAAACAACTCGGCTTGGGGAGCCAGCAGGGCGATTCGCGGTGGGGCATCGGCCACCACTTCCAGCTTCCAGGGGGGACGATGTTGGGCCCAAACTCCTTCTGTGCTGAGGAGCTTCACGGTGGCCGAAGTGGTGGATTTCAACTGTGCGAGCTTGCGTTGTTCAGGAGGCAGGAAAAACTCTCGCTTGTCGGTTCCCAGGGTCAGCTCTACTTCTTGCTTGGGCGATTCCAGCACCAACACAGCCCGCTCAAGTGGCATATTAGCTCGCCCTTGAATCGCAATGGTGCTCCCCGCCAGTGCCCGAATGGTGCCCGAGATGGTGTAGGGTTTCCAACCGGTGTAGGAAGGCGGGAAGACCTGAAACGCCGCTTCTACCACCTGAGGCGGATCTACCACCTGGAGTTTACGCCAAGGCATCCGTTGATCGTCTCCTCCGGTGGCCCGATACCACACTCCTTGACGCACCGCCGGTTTGTAAAAGACGGCTTTTTCGCCTTGACGACGCATACGGAGCCGTTGCACCTGGCCGCTGGGCAGACGCAAGTGGAGCCACACTTGATCGGGCAAAGAACCTTTTTCGTCCACCACGATCACCCGCCAAGGTTCTCCTCGGGCGATGCGTCGCACCGGGTCCACGATCTTGAGCTTGTGGCGCTGAGGCCATGCCACCGGGGACCAAGGGGCCAGCAAGCGCACCGCCGCCACGGCGACCGTCCCTGGTTGCCACCACCACAAGCCGGCCAGAAGCATAAGCGGCGCCAGGGCCACTGCTCCTGTTGCAGCCAGCTTACGCCAACGAATGACTCCGGCAGTGGGTAAGCACTCAAACTCGGCAGCGACTTGATGGATTAGTTCCCGGCGTAGTTGGGCAGAGCCTAGGCGGACATCATCCGCAGGAAGCTGCAAAAACTCCACCGCACTGGCCAGCCGGTCTTCCAGTTGGGGATGAAGGCGTTGGAGATGTTGGGCCACGCGCAGGGGATCCACCTGCAATTTCCGCAGCGGCCACACCAGGCGCCATACGGTCCCACCCACGGCCCCCCACCACGCCAAAGCCATCAACCACCGCAGGCCCGGGTCGCGCACGCGCCACCAGTAGTCCAGCGCTGCCAGCACAATGGCCACGCTCACTCCGATGGCCACCACCCAGGCCCAAGCCCGAACCCACAACAGCCATCGCACGGCTCGGGCCAAGGTGCCCAAGCGTTTCAGGATCGGATGGCTCATCCAAGCTCCCTGATTGGAAACGGACAGTGTTGTCAGCTTAACCGGCTCCACCGGGGAAAGGAAGCAACTCCGTTGGTTCGGAACAGCCCCCTTGCATTGTACTGCATTTGCTGCCCGAATGCTCGGCCAATTGGGCCAAACCGCGCCCAGAGCCAGACGCTTCCACGCTGAAGCGGCATCCATCGTGCCACTTGCAGCGTGCGGTGCCTGAACATAGGGGCTGATTCCCGCTTTGGCGCTTGGGTGGAAGTGAGGGCGTGTTTGCTTGTTCTCCTCACTTTCTCGTCCCCTCACGCCTCCCTTCCTTACTCTCTCGCTGCCTCACCCTTCATCTCCCAAGCTTCTATCCCCTCACTTCCCCTTCGTGGCCTGGCGTTCTTTTTTGCGTTGTTGGTGGGAGATTTCTTCTCGGGTCAAGAAGCCCCAGTCCAGGGCTTCGTCCTGGCGGTAGTTTTTGCCCAAGGTTCGGGCGATTTGGGCTTTGGCCAGCTCGTAGCCCAAGTAAAACGCATGCGAAGGGTCCACATTCTTGGGCCCGGTGGCCATGAGTTTTTCAAACAGCTCAAACGGGTCGTCGTCTTCCAGGTGCAGTCCGGCGCTGACCAGGTGCAGGGCCTCGGGTCGGGCAAAGATGCGATAGTTGGGATCGCGGATTTGTCGGGCCAGTTGCTCCAGTTCCTGTCGGGAAGGAAACAAGTGCGTGGTGTCCCGAAGCACCACCAACCGCGGCTCCAGCCGCTTGGGCAAGGTTTGTCGGGTGACGGCGTAGTGGACCAGTCGTCGGGCAAGATCACATTCCCGAACACTGGTTTGGGCCCAAGGGATCACCTGCGTGGTGAGAATACTCCCAATGCCCAACTCCTGACAAAATCCTAGCAACAACACATTCACACCGGCGGAGTCCACATCGGTCAGTTCGGTCAGGTTGCCCACGCCCATGAGCATCGGTGCCTCAGGCCATCGGCGACGCACTTCCAAATACCGGCCCAAGCTCCGTGCAAAACCAAACCCGATGGGGTCCAGAATGGGGTCCAGGCGAAAGGGCACCCCTTGGGCCGAAAGAAACTCCACGCTTTGCTCCAGACCTTCCAAGGTGCCCGGCCGATCGGGCACCACGACCACCTCCACTCCCCAATCGGGAGCCGCATGCAAGTTGCTCTGGTTGACCGAAAGCACCAGTTCCGCTCCGGCCTTCACTGCTTGCTCAATCTCCTGGAGCTGAAACGAATCAATGGAAACCCGAAACCCCTCCTCGCGCAGTGCCCGAACATAGTGCCCCACATCGTGCCACACTTCGGCCGGATCGGTGCCCAGGTCAATTACATCTGCCCCTTGCTGGCGCAACCCTCGGGCTTGTTCCAGCACTTGTTGCACCGACAATCGGGGAGCGAAGTTTATTTCGGCCAGGATTTCAATGTCGTAGCTTCCGTAGTCTTCGGCCCTGCGACGGCCGAAGTATTCGGGCAGTTCGCGGAGGTCCTTGGGGCCTCGGGCCACGGGGAGCGAAGTGGCTTCCTCGACTGGTTTCAAGTCGCCTTGGCAATAGCCAGGCAGGAGCACTTCGGTAGCTTCCGGCGGGGGAGCGATGCGCCGTGCAACCCACTGGGTGGTCATCAACGCAGCCACCGTGATGTTCATCACTTGGATGGAGTAGTCAAAAGGGACCTTGGGAGCAAGCTCCCGCACCACTTGCTCCAGAGCCGGGGCTGCCAAGCGTCCGGTGACGAAATGGATGTGGCGTCGGGTCATGGAAGCGAGGAATTGGCTGATGCGGTGAGTTGAGCGGTGGTGGGACAAAATCCCCCGTTAACCGCAATCACCTGAGCGTTGACGAACTCAGCCGCTGAAGAGGCCAGGAATCGGACCACTTGGGCCACATCCTCAGGAGTGCCCCAGCGCCGAAGCAGGGATTCTGCTCGGGCTCTTTGGTCCCAGTGGTCCGAAGCCCCTTGGGCCCAAGCCGTGCGAATCCAACCGGGGGCTACACAGTTAACTCGCACCTGAGGGGCCAGCGACATGGCCAGTGAGCGTGTGAAAGCCATCACGGCTCCCTTGACCGTGGCAAACAGTTCTCCGCTGTCGCCGCCCATTCCACTGGTGGCCTGGTCCCAACCAATGTTGATGATGCACCCTCGGCCCAATTGTTTCATTCGGGCACCTGCAGCCCGGGCCAAACGCACCGTGGCCCGAACATCCACCTGCCACAAAAGCTCCAATTTGCGTTCAAACGACCAGCGGCGAGCT
>JAJRRR010000449.1 GCA_024279285.1 Planctomycetota bacterium | reverse complement strand
AGGGTTCTTGATGTTGTGGCTTTATGGCCAGTCGTGGTTTTTGAACTTTGATGTGTTTGGCGTAAACATGCGAGAGCTGTTCCAGGTGCGACCGATCAACTTGAGTGTGGCCATTTGGGTGGGATTTCTGGCCCTGTTCGGCATTGCCAGCGACAACGGGGTGATCATCAGCACCTATCTGGATCAGCGTTTTGCCGCCCGACGGATAGAAACCCCCGAGCAAGCCCGGCAAGCTACCATAGAAGCCGGCATGCGTCGTGTACGCCCCAGCTTGATGACCGCCGCCACCACGATCCTGGCGCTGCTTCCGGTGCTCACCTCCACCGGTCGGGGAGCCGACATTATGGTGCCCATGGCCATCCCCAGTTTCGGCGGCATGGTGCTGGCCATGCTGAGCCTATTCGTGGTGCCGGTGCTGTACTGTTGGGTCAAAGAGGTGCAATTGCGTCGCCGGAGCCGAAGCTAAAAAGAGACCAGAAAACCCCAAGCGGCGAAAAAAGCGAAAAACGGCCTCCCACCGGCACTCAAGCGCCCAAGCAAGAATCAGCGTGCGTTTCCAGGCGCCGCCAGGTGCAGGGCGCAAGCGCAAGCCGCGCCATCAACTAAGCCAGGGCTTCGTGGATGATGTGGCCTTCCACCAGAGGAGTGGGCCGTCCGAAGCGATCCGGGATTTTCAGCTCGGGGTTGATGCCCAGCAGGTAGTACATAGTGGCCAGGAGGTCTTTGGGACTGATGGGCCGGTCGGCCACATCACTTCCGGTGCGGTCGGAGGCTCCGACGATGCGTCCTCGAGCCACTCCGGCTCCGGCGATCATGGAGCTATAGACTCTGGCCCAATGGTCGCGCCCGCCACCAGGATTGCGGTTGAGCTTGGGCGTGCGCCCATGCTCACTGGTGCACACCACGAGCACTTCATCAAGCAGTCCTCGGGCTTCCAGGTCGGTAATCAGGCCATACCAACCCTGGTCAAACCCTGGGGCAAGCTCCAGCTTCATGCGCTCATAGTGATTCCAATGGGTGTCCCAACCGCTTCCGGCCAGCCCATATTCGTCCCAAAACACCGTCACCACTTTGGCTCCGGCCTCGATGAGCCGTCGGGCAGCGAGCAAGGACTGGCCAAAGAGGGTGTAGCCGTAAAGCTCGCGCACCTTGGGGTCTTCGCGTCGCACATCCAGGGCTTTGCGAAGCGCCGAGGAGTGCATTAGGTCATAGGCCATTTGCTGGAACCGGTTCAACTGGCGTCCGGCCAGCGTTTGGTCCCAACGGCGTCGGGCCTGATCCAGTTGTTCCAGCAGTCGTCGGCGCCGACTCAGGCGATCCAGGGTGACTTCGTCTTGGAGCGTGGTGGCCCCAGGGACCTGGAAGTAACAATCGGGCTTGACGCCCATGTAGGGATCGTTTCCGTCGTAGTAGCGATCGCCCAACTTTTTGCGCCGCCCACGAGTTGCTTCCCCGACGAATTGGGTCGGAACCGGATCGTAGGCTGCGCCCAAGTAGGAGGCGTAAGGGCCTGCTCGGGGCACTTCGCCCACACGCTGGCTGCTAAAGGGGAAAGGCAACAGCATGTTTCGCGGCACAGGGGGCTTGGGTTGCTCGGTTTGGTCCAACACATAGTCCACCACCGAGCCGAAAAACGGCCAGTTTCTTGGGTCCCGAGGCGAAAGCTCCAAGCCCACATCTGTGACCGGAACTCCCGTCAGGGCATACGCTACCCCGTGAATCGGATAAGCGTGATTCATGGACCGCAGCACGGTGACGCGGTCCATCACTTTGGCCATCTTGGGGAAAAGCTCCCCGACCAGGCAGCCGGGCAAAGAGCTTTCAATGGCTCCCAACTCACCCCGGATTTCCACGGGGGCCTGGGGCTTGGGGTCCAACCACTCCAACTGGCTTGGGGAGCCATAAAGATGGATCAGAATGATCCCTTTTGCTTTGCCAAACTGGGAACCGGAGCCCGTGCCAGCCGAGGCAGTTTGCCATGCTAGCAACTGGGGCAAACTGGCTCCCACGGCCCCTAATCCGCCAATTCGCAAAAAGTCTCGGCGCGTAATCCCCGTACACAAACGCCGAGAGGAACCAAGAATCCGAATCATAGGACCTTCTCTTAGGCAGGCAACGGTAGGGGTGGGAAATCATACAACAGCATCTGTTTATCTGAGTGCAAAGTATATCAACTTTTTCGGCCCGTGGCTACCAATTTCTTGCCCTCCCTCGGACTTCAGGCTCTCTGTTTTCCCCGAGGAAACTAGAGCGTTTTGAGAAACTCTACCAAGTCGGCCAGTTCCTGTTCCGTCAGGGGCTCAGCCCCGGCCACATCCTCGGGCCGATGGTACTTTTGCAACAGTTGTTCCAGGGATCGGGCCCTGCCGTGGTGCAGCAACCGAACCCGATAATACACATTGCGCAAACTGGGAGTGTTGTAGCCCCGGTAGCGATCCTTGGGAGAACCGGTGCCTACTTCGTGCACCTGACCGTCGGTCAGATAGGGGCCTCGGTGGCATTGGCTGCAACCCGCTTTGCCCTCAAAGAGTCGCTTGCCGCGTCGTGCGGCGGCCGAGAGGCCCTCTTGGCGCCAAGGATTCGGCGGCGGCTGAAGCTGAGCCAAGTAGGCCAACAGGGCTTCCACCTCTTGGGCCGAGGGGCGAGGCCCTTGCATCGTGTCGGTGAGCGACTTGTGCATAGCCGCCCGAAGGTCCCGTTGCCACCCATGCCATGTCCACGGTCCCGTCTCAGGCAGCCCAAACAAAGGCAACACCGTCTTAAAGGTCCCGTTGGAGCCGTCGTT
>JAJRRR010000448.1 GCA_024279285.1 Planctomycetota bacterium | reverse complement strand
CCGGTGCCAAAGTCCCACCAGCCTCGCCAGTGGAAAGGATGATACAGTCCCTTGACATAAGGCCGATAAGGAGCCACGCCGATCCAGAGGTCCCATTTGAGATACTCCGGCACGGGGTCGGACCGATCGGGCCGACGCAGCCCTTGCTTCCAGAACCGCCAGGGCCGGTCGGTCCACACATGCACGGACTTCACCTGGCCCAACACTCCTGAGCGAATCACTTCCACCCCGCGGCGAAAGCCGCTCATGGAAGTCCCCTGGTTGCCCATCATGGTGGCCACTTTGCACTCATGGGCCAGGCGTTGGAGCAGTCGGGCTTCATAGACACTATGGGTCAGGGACTTTTGCACATACACATGCAGCCCTTTTTTCATGGCCATGACGGCGGCCGGGGCGTGCATGTGATCCGGGGTGGAGATGGTCACGGCGTCCAATTTTTCTTTTTCCAGCATTTCTCGGAAGTCGTAATAGAACCGGGCCTGAGGCTGAGCTTGAATGGCCCGGGCTGCTCGCTGGCGATCCACATCGCAGATAGCCACGATGGCTTCGGTTCGGGCCACGCCCATCATGTCGCTGTAGCCTTTGCCTCCAGCCCCAATCACCCCGACGGCCAGCTTCTCATTTACCCAACGCGAAGCGGCCCAAGTCTCGGTGGGAAAACTCCAGTACCCGACGACCCCAGCAGCAGCCGTCTGCAAAAACCGCCGACGAGTGGTCCTGGCAGCCATGCTCTTCTCCTAGCTAAGTAGGTCCAAGAAGAACGCAAATACCAGCATAGAGCTTGGTACCCTTTTGGGATTCCGGCCCAAAGCGCTGCCAGTATAAATCCTGGACGAAGGGGATTCAAACTGTGGTGAGTTTGTTCCCATCGTTGGTATGACTGAGGTAGCCGAAGTTTTTTGGCACCTGCCTCATGCCGTTCCAGAATGGAGCAGAACAAGAAAAACGCAGACCCCACCCGCTGCCTGCTCTGCCCCCCAGCGAGGTGGGGTCCGGGGCACGCATCCAGAGAGAAGCCGCTGTTTGGGGATCCAGATTAGGGTCCCCTCCCAGCCCTCCGCATTCAGCACGCCAAGCGTGACTGCTGCCGTGTCAGGGGTACTCCACTTTCTTCTACTTTTACCACCAGGGGTGACAGCTCCTTGGCACCCGTGAGAGAATTGCTTCCCAATTTTTCCCAATTTTTGCAGTACAATGGCCCGAGGGCCTCCTCGCTACTGGGGTGCAAGCACCTATGCTCAAAGACTGGCGTCAGTGGTGGCAAAAGAGTGAAGTGGCCTTGGCACTGGTACATGCTCGGCAGGGGCTGGTGGCGGTCAATCCGGCCATGCAGGCCCAGTTGGGACCCTTGGGCCAAGAATCTGGCCCTTGGCCCCTCAATCACCCCCAACTCCCCCCTTGGTGTGTCCCGCCCCCGGAGTGCTTCCACGGGAAGCCTCAGGTCTTGGTGGAACAGCAGCAAGAGCAAGGGCTGGTGGTTTTTTATCTTCCTCAGGGGGCCGAAGACAGTCCCACGGTGCTTGTGGCCGCCGTAGCCCAGCCTCCAGAGTTGGTCTCCCCCTGGCAGTGGTTGGTCTCTCCCAGCACGGAAGCGTTTCGGCACATCAGGCAGCAATTGGCCCAGCGGCCCGAGGACCCCTGGCCTGGAATGTGCTTGGGCAACTCGCCTGCGGCCACGCGGCTTCGGGCCCAGGTCCAATTGGCTCTAGGAAGCAACGAACCGTTTCTCATCCGAGGACCTGCCGGAAGCGGTCATCTGGAACTGGCCCGATGGATTTTCCAACGCTGGGCTCCCGGTTCGGTCGGACTGCTGGTTCTGGACGCCTCGTTGCTCAGCCAGGAAATGTTCCTGAGCACTTTGACCACATTTTTGGAGCAAGAGGTGGATTTCCCTCTGCCGGGAGCACCTCCCCAGAACACATCCCGAATGGTCCTGCTGCATCGCTTGGAACAGTTGCCTGAGGAACTTCACCCCAAGCTGGTGGAGCTTTGGCAGCAAGAGGACTCGCAGGTGCGATGGGTAGGGACTTGGGTGGCCGAGGGTCCGGTTCGGGAATCGGCCCTAATCCAGTTGCTCGGCGTACTGGAACTGCAACTGGTCCCTTTGGCGCAACGCACCCACGATCTGCTACCCATGGCCCAGTTCCTGTTGCAGCAGGAGGGCTCTAGGGTGCAGGGGCTGGCCCCCGAGGTCCAACAACGCCTGCAAGAATACCCTTGGCCGGGCCAGTGGGACGAACTGCGTCAGGTGATCCGGCGGGCGGCGCGTCGGGCAGCTTCCCCCTGGATTCGTCTGGAAGACCTCCCGCGCGCCTTGCGCACCTGGGAACCGGTCTGCGAAGCCTCCCCAGAGACAATTGACCTGGATCGCCTGTTGGCCCAAGTCCAACGCCGCCTCCTGCTGTATGCCCTGGAACAATCCGGTGGCAACAAGGCCGAAGCTGCCCGACGACTGGGACTTTCCCGACCTCAGCTTTACCGGCGGATGAAGGAAGTGGGTCTGGAGCCTTGACCCCCGGGCCTTAAAGCCGATCGTAAAGCGGCAGGTGGCGGTAGTACACTTCCAGCATGTAGATGCAAAAGCAAGTCACATAGAGCCGCCCCCCTTGAGCTCCCCAGTAGTCGCCCACCGGGTCCCAGCTTCCAGCCTCCGGCCCATCCCGACGCTGCTTCTCCACCAGCAGCTCCCGCAGCACCGAGTTCCACTGTTCCCAAGGCTCCCCACCCAGGTGATGCAACACTTGCGTGGCGTAGTACCAGTAGTAAACATCTCGGATTCCGGGTTTCCATCGGGGGAGGTTTGCGGGGGCGAGGAAGAATTGGGCTCCACTTTGCAAGCTGGGATGAGAACGGGGCCAGCCCAAATACTGCCGACACAACAAAGCCTCGGCCGTCATGGCCGGCGATGGCTCCTGACCCGGCTGGTAAGCGTAGCGGTCCTGGTCGGCGTTGCCTGCCCGGTCCAAGTACCTCTCCACGCGGCGAAGTGTGGTGGTAGGCACAGACAGCCCAGCCATGCGGGCACTTTGCAAGCCCATCACAATCCAGCCTGTGACCGAAGTGTCGCTCTCCACTCCCGGCTTGTAGCGCCACCCGCCGGAAGGGGACTGATGCTTCAGGCAGTATTGCACGGCGGCTTGGGCAGGCTGGCGCAATTGAGGGTCTCGGCT
>JAJRRR010000023.1 GCA_024279285.1 Planctomycetota bacterium | reverse complement strand
TTGAACTCGGGAAGAAAAAGCCATGTGGCCGGAACGATGAAAACGAGAACTCCTCCCTTTTTGAGTAGCTTTATAGCTTTCTCAATAAAAGCCCCGTAAACATTATATTTTCCGTACCATGTAACAAAGAGGCGCTTGTAGCGATCTTTGGTTTTGTTGTCCACCCGAATGGAGTAGTGTTCCGAGAGGCTAGGAATTCCATAAGGCGGATTGCCCAAGATCAGATCAAAGCGCTCTTGCGGTTCCCAAAGAAGGAAGTCCTGGCAAACGATCTCAACTTCTTCGGCCACGGGGGAGTTTTTTAATTGGGCGACGACCTGGGGATGTACTTCCACCCCGATCCGGCGGCGGGCACGACGCCACAGAGCAGGCCGCTTGCGTTGCAAACTCAACAGAAACTGGCAAGGGCCACAAGCGGGTTCCAGAATGTTGAGATCCCTAGAGCGGAGCTTTTTGGAATCCACCAGACCCACCATGAACTCCGCCACCGACTGCGGTGTGAAAAAAGCGCCCAGATCCTTCTTGAACCGCTGGACCAGGGAAGCCATTTGGTCCAGATGTTCGTCCCGGTTTTTGGATTCTCCGCGGGCTTTCATGGGCAGTGTCGAGGGGTTTGGACCAGCTCGGCAGGAGCCGGAGGCAAAGCCAAGCGTCGGCTCACCAGGTCAGCCCAGCGCTGTGGGCTCCGCAGTATATCAGAGCCCCTTGGGGGTCAGCCAGAGGGTGCTTGCGGCGAGTGCAACTCCCCTAGGGACCTTCTGCCTTGGGAACAAACCGAAAGGAGAACAAATCCGCGTCTTTTAGCACAAATCGCAACCGCACGGGCTTGTCGGCCAGCAAGGCCACCGAGCTTCCCCCGCGCCACCGCACCACACGATCCAGCGTGTCGCCAAACAGTTCGTAGCACTCATGCAGTTTGAACCCTGGGAGCGGATGCCCCTGCAGGTCTTGTATCTCCACGCGTATGCTTCCAGCCGCTGAGGTGGAAAAGTTCAAGTGCAGTTCGTCCCCCTGGAAGATCAAGGGTTTGGTAATCAGTTCTCCTCCGGCAAGGGGTGCCTGGACCGACACAAAACCGTCCACTCGGATCGTGTAGCGTCGCAAAGCGGTGCCGGGGCCGTGCCAGTAGCGTTCGGTGGAAAACAGCGAAATCTCCTTCGGTGCCCCAGGCAACCGCGAAGGCGTCTCCAGCATTCCCCAGGCGATGTACTGATGCCCGTAGTGCCAAGTGCCGGGTCGTTCGGGGCCAGGACGCAAAAAGGCTTCGTTCCAGCGGTAAAAGTGCACTCCATCGCGGCTGACCATCAGCAACGCCTCGGTCAGTGCCGTGCCGTAGCGTTGGACCGAAGAAGCCCGCACGCGCCGCTTCTCCGGCTCCGGCAAGGCTTCCATCGCCGCAGACCAGGGGCGTTCCACATATCGGGTCGGAAAGCCTATCAGCAGGTGAGGTGCCCGATAGTACGGTTGCACCTGATTGGTGTAGAGGTGTTCCCGGGGGGAGTTGTGGTATTGCAAGTTCCGGATTTGTTCCCAGTGGATCAGGTCTTCCGACACGGCGGTGCGGATGGCTCGCCGCCCTTGGGAGAAGATGCGCCAATAGGCCCGATATTTCCCGGCCACCGGGTCCCAAAAGGCCAGGTTCTGCGAGTCAAAAGCCCCCTGGCCCACCAGCACAGGCTCGGGCGTTAGTAGCCGCCAGTGGATTCCATCGGCCGACTTGAGCACCGCCAGCCCACGGGGACGCTGAGTCAGCACCACGGCCTTGAATCGCTCCTCCGGGGGTACTCCCGGCCGGGTGTCCAGAAACACGGCGATGTGGCCCGGGTCAATGTACACCCCTTCCAGCTTTCCCGGCACCAGCACAATGTTGTTGTTCGTGGAGCCTTGGAAGCGGTGGAGATTCAATCGGGGCTTGATCCAATGAATCCCATCCCGGCTCTCGGCGTAGCAGCACACCGGGGAGCGAGGCACATGGAGTTTGCCGGGCCGAGGGTCCAGGTGCCAGGCTTTGTAGTACATGCGGTACTTTTGTCCGTCAAAAAACACGCTGTGATAGCCCGAGCCGGTCCCTTCCCATGGCTCGGTGTGTTCCAGCACCACTTCTTGCGGGACGGGATGGTGCAGCACCAATCGGGCGTTGCGTAGCTGCCCGATGAGATGCGCGTCCACAAACAGTTCGCGTCGGGAGCCGATGCGAATGGGAGATTGGGCCCAAACCGAATCCCAGCCTGCCGGCTCCAGAAGTAGAAAAACTCCCCAGATCAGCCACAGCCAGTTAGCTCTCATGACTTTTCCCACCGCAGAGAGATTCGAGTTCCACAAGTTGCACGGCCATTGTAGTTGGCCCTCTTGCCCCTGCAAGCAGACACATGCGATCCCGCCGCGGAGGAGGGCCAGGGATTTCCAACTCCGCGAAGGAAAAAAGAGGACAGACGAGAAGCAATGGCCGACACAGGCTGGAGGTTGTTGCCCAACGGGCTTTAAGCGTGTGTGCTCGTTGCTCTTGAGGGCAAGCAGGTGGTCTACTCCTCCTCTTGTTCTCGGAGCTTGGCCAGGACGGTGTAGTCTTCCAGGGTGGTGGTGTCCTGGACGGTTTCGCGTCCGGCGGCGATGTCGCGTAGCAGGCGCCGCATGATTTTGCCGCTTCGGGTCTTGGGCAGTGCAGCGGCAAACCGCACATCGTCGGGCACGGCATGGGCTCCGATGGCTCTGCGCACATGCTGCCGAAGCTCTTGGCGGAGTTCTTCGGAAGGCTGGTGTCCTTCGGCCAAGGTGACAAAAACACAGACAGCCTCGCCTTTGATCTCATCGGGCCGACCCACCGCCGCTGCCTCGGCCACGGCCGGATGTCCCACCAATGCACTCTCTATCTCCGTGGTGCTCAGGCGGTGGCCTGAGACATTCAGCACATCGTCCAGCCGGCCGAACACCCAAAAGTACCCGTCTTGGTCTTTCAGAGCGTTGTCCCCGGTCAGATAGCAATGGGGGATTTTGGACCAGTACTGTTGCACATATCGCTCTGGGTCGTTCCACAGTCCTCGGAGCATTCCGGGCCAGGGCTTGCTGATGACCAGCATGCCTTGCTGCCCAGGCGGGAGTTCGTTTCCTTGTTCGTCCACCACGCGGGGAGCCACGCCAGGCAAGGGCTTCGTGCAACTGCCAGGTTTGAGCGGTGTGGCGCCGGGCAGAGGGGCAATGAGGATTCCCCCGGTTTCGGTTTGCCACCAGGTGTCCACGATGGGACAGCGTTGTTGGCCGATGCGTCGGTAGTACCATTCCCAGGCCCGAGGATTGATCGGCTCGCCCACCGTGCCCAGCAGACGCAAGCTGGACAGGTCGTAAGGCTCTATCCACTGGTCGCCCCATTTGATAAATGCCCGAATGGCCGTGGGAGCCGTGTAGAAGATGTTGACACGGTATTTTTGCACGATTTGCCAGAATCGCCCTGGGTCGGGCCAGTTGGGCGCCCCTTCGTACATCAGCACGGTGGCTCCGGCCGAAAGAGGCCCATAGACGATGTAGCTGTGCCCGGTGATCCAGCCGA
>JAJRRR010000447.1 GCA_024279285.1 Planctomycetota bacterium | reverse complement strand
CTGGTGGAAAGTATCAGTGCCGCCGGAACCCTTGTGGTGCTTGGCATCGGGGTGAATGTGAACACCCCCCTGCACTCGGCTCCCCCGGAAGTGGCTCAACTGGCCACCAGCTTGCACCAATGTACAGGCCGAGAATTTGATCTGGCCGAAGTGTTGCTGGGCATCTTGCAAGCTCAGGATCGGCTCTGGCGGCTTTTGAGCACCGGAGAGCTTTCCTTGCCCGGGGAGTGGGAACCGTGGTGCATGTTGCGAGGGCACCAAGTTGTGATCACTTCGCCTCAAGGGAAGGTGGAGGGCCAGTGCCTCGGGCTGGATGAAGATGGAGCCTTGCTGGTGCAGAACGATCAAGGGCTTCATCGGGTCCTCAGCGGCACCGTGGTAGAATACCGCTAGCTGAGTCCTTTCCACTTGGGGTCAGGAGCCAAAGGATGAGTTCCCCTGCACCACTTCCCCCCGAGGCTCAACAGCCCTACCTAGCTTTGAAAGTCATGATGATGCCCAAGGACACGAATGTGCACGGGACGATTTTTGGAGGGGTGTTGCTCAGCCATATGGACCTGGCCGGAGTGGTGGGTGCTCATTGGGCGGTGGCCCAAGCCGGATGGCCTTCGCAGCCCTTGGTCACGGTCGCGATGGACAAAGTGGAGTTCCACCATCCGGTGCTGGTGGGAGATGTGGTGAGTTTTTGGACCCAAGTGGTGCGAGTGGGTCGCACTTCCATCTGCATGCAGGTGACGGTGGAAACCCAGCGCGACGGCCGACCCTTGAAAGTGACCGAAGCTCTGATCACTTATGTGGCGGTGGAGCTTCGCGGTTCGGAGCGTCGGGCGGTGCCAATTCGGGGACAGTAGAAGCAGAAGCCTTGTCCGAAGATGCCTTCCCCGCCGACGCATTCCCGTTGAGCGCCTGTTCCAGTTGTTCCAGGAGTTGGGCCAAGTGGCGGTGTTGCTCGGCTCCCAACTCCTGATGACCGAACCGCACCCGATAGTATGCCTGAACGACCTCTTGGGGGACGGAAGCCAGATGGGGTGCCGAAAGTGCCAAGGCTTGGGCCATGTGGGCGGCGAACTCGCGTGGGGTTTCGCTGGGGCGTCGGGATCGGGCCAGAAGCCGACGGCCTAACTGCTCCAAGTGCCGATAAAACCGAACTGCCGCAGCCGCCGATCCCCAACCTTGTGGCCAACTTTGCACCCAACCGGGCCAGCCCTTTCGGCCCCAAACCAGCAACAACACCCCTGCCAGGGCCAAGATTCCCAAACCCGCCCAAAGCCAATTGCCGGAACCTTCCGCAGCAGAATTCCCTTGGTCGCCGGAACGCTTCTGCATCCATTCGCGTGCACTTTTCCACAGATCGGCCACAAATTGCTGTTGTCGGGCCGCATCAAACCGCACGATGTACTGAAACCACAGATAGCGCAGATGGGCGATCAGATTGCCCGGGTTCAGTGCGCTGGTAGTCTCCAAGTTTTGAGAGCCGGGCGTGGGATCCAGCACCATCCACGCTCCAGGAGCAGAAGGCGGCAAGGTGGCCCGAACACCTTCAGGAAGTTTTTCCCGAGGAATGAACGCATTGACCCAAGTGTGAGCATCCTGCTGGCGCACCAGGTAGTAGTTGCCCACCGTGTTGAACTCCCCGCCTTTGAATCCCACCACCACCCGAGCCGGAATTCCCCGAGCCCGAAGCATCAGCGCCAACGCCGAGGCAAAGTACTCACAATGCCCTGAGCGTTGTCGGGTAAGGAAGTCCTCGATGGGGTCCATGTCCACCGGTCGCACTGGAGGGCGTAGCGTGTATTGGAACAACCCGGAGTCGCGCAAGTAGCGTTCCATCGCTTCAGCCTGGGCGATCCAGTCTTGCGGATCCACTTGGGCTACGACTTCTTGGGCGATTCGGCGCAGGCGTTGCAGCCCTCCCTGGCCCTGAGGGAGCTGACGCAACATGGCCAGATGAGTTCTCGAAAGCCCTGGCTCCACCGGAATAAAACGCCGCATGCGTCCTCGGTGAAAGGCTGTGGTCAACAAACGGCAGTGAAACTGTCGGTCGGCGTCCTCAGGGCGACGCCGCAAGGAGTCCTGGCGGGAATCGTAAAACACCGGCTTGGTGTTTTCCTGAGTGTTAAACACCGGCCGGGGAGCAAACACCACGGTGGAGTTGACCAAGGGCTCCAGCGTAATTTCCACTTGGACCAGATCCGAGTGCACCGGCCGTCTAAGCGGAGGCAGGATCGGCAGCCGCAACCGACGCGCAGTCTGGCTGGTCCAATATCCTCGCCGATACGACCACAAAGTCACCCCGTGAAACAAAGGGGGTTCCTGCATCTCGTAGTTGCGTCCTGTGGAAGCACTGACCAGTCGGACGCGCATCACTTCCTGGGGATTGGAGATGATTTCGCCCAGTTCCCCCAGGCGCACTTCGGTGCTGAATCCGGTAATGGGAGGGCCGAAAGACTGCCGAGGCCCGAACCACCCCCCGCTTAACTGCCCCCGACGCGGTATGGCCAAAAACAACACCGGAGCCACGATCACCGTCATCGCGGTCAGCTTGCCCAAGTGCCACCACACCCCCCAAGGCAGCAGACGCCAGCGAAAGGCTTCTTCAGGCCAGGGGCCGTGCCGCACGGATAGAGAAGACCAGGGCCAGATGCGCAACTGCCCTGGCCGGCAGCGCTGCACCTGCTCCACCAAGTGGAACAAACACAAGCTCACTCCGCCCAAAAGGAGAAAACTTCCCATCAAAAAACCAAACGACGGAACCGTGTTGACAATGCCGGCTACGACAAACTCCAACAGGCTGAGCATCAACAGCATCCAGTAGAGGCGGAGCGTTTTGGGCCGATAGAGCAAAATGCACTGGAGAAACACCAGCAACTTGGCCAAGGCGAACAACTGCTCGTCTTGGCGCATACGCGAAAATCCCCACAACGCCACCGTCATGGCCACCACGGCCAGCAGGTTGGCCACTCCTGTGCCCAGCACGATCCACTGCCGACGATCACACAGGTAGAGCGAAGCCAAGCTCAGTGGGATAGCCGTGGCAGCCAGCTCCGGCTGGTTCTCGCCCAAGGCCAGAGCCAACACCCCCAAGCATCCCATGGCCACCACGACCACGGACAACGCATGCACCCAAACCATTGCTTCTTGTCCAGTCAGTGGGCAGACAGCACGGGCAGTTGTTCGGCCACAGCCGAAGCCAGCGCTGCCGGGGGTTGAAAATACCGGTTCAGTTCTTCCCAACTCACCCAGGTGCTTTGGTGCACCAGGGAACTTGTGCCCAAGGCCGGTGAAAGCCGCTGCTGTTTGCCAACAGGAGAAACCACCACTAGTTCGGTTCCTCGGGGGAAATCCTGAGCCAGTTGTTCCAAGACGAGTTTCAGGTGATCGTGTTGGGAGGGATGGGCCAGTGCCAGGGCCTCCAATGCTTGATGCAAGGTGGCTTGGGAACAAGGACCTCTCACCTGTTGGACCTGATCGCCCAGGAGGATCAACCACACCGGCACCCTGGCCCGACGCACCTGATCGGCCAACACGGTGGCGGCAAAACTGATCAACACCTCCGCTCCATGGCGTGCGGTGCGGTCCTGATGAGCAAACCAAAGGTCCAGCACCAGGCAAAGTCCCTGTTGGGTTTGGTCCTCAAACTGGCGCACGACTAATCCGTCGCGGCGAGCCGAGGTGCGCCAGTGGATCCATCGGGGGTTGTCTCCGGGCCGATAGTCCCGAAGGTCGTAAAACTCCCCGCCTAAAAGGCCTCGCCGGCGCAGAGTCGTGGTTGCTTGTTCGGACTTGTCCCCCCGGGCGTGCCAAGCTCGGGTCAGTTCTCCCAAGGCGGGGAAGACCACCCAGGAGCGGTTCCATTGCCATTGTCGTCGGGCCTGGGCCAGTCCCAGCGGGAAGCTGCACTCCAGTTCGGCCCCTTCCCAGCGGTAGCGTCCTCGGGCCAGAGCCAGCGTACCACAGCGCACCCGAACCTTCTGACGCGGCGGAAGCTGCAAGGTCCAGCCACTGATGCGTCGTCGCCACTTGTCGCCTTCCCGAAGCATCGTCAAGTGAACCATCACCGACCAGCACCGTCCCCACCGACGCCGATTCTCCAGCATCGCGTCAAACGGATACGGTCGGAAGGCTTCCAACACCTCGGGAAGCAGGGGCATGGGAACGATGTGTTTGACATACTTTCGGGCCACGAACCAGTTCCACACCAGCGGGACCATCAACATGACAAACAGCAGCACCAACAGGTTAAACTGCTGCAAAATCGCCCCGCCCAAGATAAAACTGCTCAAAACCAGATAGTACCATCCCACCGGCGTCAATCGCACACGACGCCTCATGGCTCGGGAAGATGGAGAGCTCGAATCGGCCGAAATCATACACAACCCTTGCTTGGCAAGATCTATCTATCAGGTGGGCACGGGAATGGTTTCCAGAAGCTGCTGGATAAGTTGTTCGATGGGCCCTCCGGTGCCAGTGTATCCGAAGTTTTTGGGGATAACCCGATGGGCCAGCACCGGGACGGCCAGTTGTTTCACATCGTCGGGGATCACATAGCTTCGTCCGGCCAGGAAAGCCAGGGCTTGGGCGGCCCGATACAAACCCAAAACCCCCCGGGGACTGACTCCCGCGTGAAGTTGCTCGTGCCCTCGGGTGGCTTCGGCAATGTCCAGCAGATATTCGTAAATGGACTCTTGCACCTGAATCTGACGCACCGCCTGCTGCAACAGCAGCACGCGTTGGCAGTCCAACACTGGCTGCAATTTTTCAATCGGTGGCCCGTTGCGGTGTTGGTCCAGGATCGTCCGCTCGTCTTGGCGGCTGGGATAACCCACCCGAGTACGCAACAAAAAGCGGTCCAGTTGGCTTTCCGGGAGCGGATAGGTGCCCTCGAACTCAAAAGGGTTCTGCGTCGCAATGACCATAAACGGCTCAGGCAACCGGCGGGTGACGCCGTCAACGGTTACCTGGTGTTCGTTCATGGCTTCCAGAAGTGCGCTTTGCGTGCGAGGTGGGGCACGGTTGATCTCGTCAGCCAGGACAATGTGGGCAAAAATCGGTCCCTCGGAATACACAAACTGGCTTGTTTGCCGATTAAAAACGCTGGTGCCCAAGATGTCGCTGGGCAGCAAGTCGGGAGTGAACTGGATGCGACTAAATCGGGCATCAATACTCCGGGCCAGGGCATGCGCCAACAAAGTCTTCCCCACCCCCGGTACATCCTCCAAAAGTACATGTTCCCCGGAAAGCAACGCCACCAGGCACAGCCGGATTACTTCCCGCTTGCCGCGCACCACTGTGGCGATGTTTTCTTCCAGGGCTTGGGCCCAAGCAGCTAGTTGCTCTCGGGTCGGCGGAGACTCTTGGGACATTTTCCCTCCTGCATGCTTGCATGAAGATTTGTCGCCAAGATGTGAGTGGCCAGTGATGATTTTAACCATTGGAGCTGGTTTCTACCAATTGGGGAAGGAGCTCTCGGAAAGTTTTTTCCCAAGAGGCCAAGTCAAGAGCCAAGGCCCTGGACACATGCTCTTAGGAGAAAGCTGCTCTAACTCCCTTGGGTGGAGTGCCCTTTGAGCCACTGGAGCACTTGGGTCCAACTGCGAAGCTCCCGCTGAGGACGGACCAAAGGGCGCTTTTGTTTCACCGCTTGATGCAATTGGTGCAAAAACTCCGGTTCGGTGGCGGCCCGGTGGAGGAGTCGGGCCAGGGCTTGGGTATCGCCACTGGGGAAATAGCCCGGATATTGACTGCCCAGAATGCCTTCCGAGCCTCCGATGCGGGAACCCAAAACCGGCGTGCCCACCGCCACTGCCTCACACACCACATTAGCCCCGCCTTCCATCTGCGAGCTGAGGACCATCACATGACTGGAACCCAGCAGACGCATGGCCCGATGGTGTGGCACTTCGCCCAGCCAACGATACCAAGGGAAGCGTTTCATGAAGGATCGGGCTTGGCGTGCCCAAACTGTTCCCAACGCCGCTCCGACCTGAACCAGTTCTATCGGCACCGGGAGCGTCGGTTCCAGCAAGGCCAGAGCTCTCACGGCCCGAAACGGGTCCTTCACCGCCCGAAGATGCCCCAACACACACACCCGAAACCGGCGTCGCACGGGATTCCAGCGGACTTGGGTCCGCACCGACTGATAGATCACAAAGGTTTTGCTTTGTAGCTCTGGGGGAAGAGATTCTTTGGCGTGCTGTTGGAGCACCACCAGAGCGTCGGCCCAACACACACTGGACCAGGCTCGCTCGTTCCCCCGAGGCAAGTCCCCATAGATGTCCGTCCCGGTCAGGGCGACCACCAAGGGACCTTGACCCTGCCGGTGAAATCGCCGGATGGAGGGGTAGCTTTTTCGGGCATGCAGAGCCAGGAGCAATTGCCAGGGCTGCCCTTGGAACTCGGCGGCGATTTGAACCTGATGTCCCAATCGGCGCAACAGCCTGGCCCAACGCTGCGCCGTAACCTGATTTCCGGTGCGAGCACCCGAACCGGTAGGAGTGACGATTCCGATGCGCATGGGGCTTTTTCCAAGCCGGGAAAGCTCCCAAGTTACCCACTCCGCTCCCTTTTGCCTAGATCGCCCCAAGTGGTAGCAAAGCCGGGCGGAGGGATTATAATGACCTTTGTGTCCGAAAAGAATTGCTCGCCTGCCCCCTGGCCCACCGGCACGGTTTCCTACCGGCACGCGGACACCCCTGCCTTTGACCCAGGAGGAAAAAGGGCTTCGGCGTTCATTGTCAACGGGAGGTACGGCCATGAGAACTCGTGTCTGCATTTGGACTGTTGCGTTGGTCGTGTTTGCTAGTGCTGTGGCAGTGGCCCAGGAAGTCAAAATCCCCGACAAAGCCCTGGAAGCCGCCTTACGCAACGCCGTGTACGAAAAACGCGGCACCGACAAACCGCTGACCAAAGCCGACTTGGAAAAAATCTTTGTCCTGGAAGCCCCACGAGCCGGAATCCAAAACCTCCAGGGCCTGGAACACTGCCGCAATCTCTTGCTGTTTCACGCCCCAGGGAACCAGATTCGGGATCTGAAACCCTTGGCCGGGCTGAAAAACCTGCAATCCCTGGATCTGGCCGACAATCAAATCCAGGACATTGCTCCCTTGGCCGAACTGAAAGGGCTTCAGTACCTGGTGCTCTCAGGCAACCCGGTGGAAAACCTCAAGCCTTTGGCTGGGCTGAAAAAACTCAGTGCCCTGTATGTGGAAAGAGCCAAGGTGAGCAACATTCAGCCCCTGGGAAGCCTGACCCAACTGGCTTCGCTCTACCTGAGCCACAACGCCATTGAAGACATTTCTCCCCTGAAGGCAGTCAATCGTCTGGAAACCTTGGACCTGAGCCACAACCAGGTTCGGGACCTTGGTGCTCTGAAGTCCCAAACCCAACTCCGGCTCCTGTTGCTTCAGAACAACAAGATTGAAGACCTGGCCCCGCTGGTGGAGCTAGCCGCCGAAGATGCCAAAGGCCGAGGGGAACTAGCCCCGTTTTTGCGAGTCTATTTGGGTGGCAATCCTTTGGGCCAAAAGGCCCAAGCCCAACTCCAAGAGCTGAAAAAGTACGGGGTGCAGGTGTTTTTGGAAAAATAGACCCGCTCTCCGGCCTGGAATTCAATGAACAAGGCTCTCCAGTCCCAAACAAGGGGGTGGAGAGCTAGTTTTTTTGCTCGCAGGGGGCTTTCAGGGCAGTGGCCCGCACGGTCCATCCGGCCTTGTGGTTTTTACAAAACTGCTATAGTTTCTTTTTTGTGCGAGATTTATATTGTTTGGTGCTTTTTTTGGCTGCCGCGATAGTGGATGTGGCAGCGGGAAGGCAGTGCACACTGTCCCCCTGGAGCGGGACTTCCTGCAACACAAGGGCCAAGGTCATGGCAGTCATCACCCCTGGCATCCGCGACGACATTACCCAGTGTATCGGCAACACCCCCTTGGTGCGGCTTCGCCGAGTTACCGAAGGTTGTGCGGCCACTGTGGTGGGCAAGTTGGAAAGCTTCAACCCCCTGTGGAGCGTCAAGGACCGCATTGCCTGGTCCATGATAGAAGCAGCCGAGCGGGACGGACTGATCAAAGAAGACACCGTCATCATTGAGCCCACCAGCGGAAACACCGGAATTGGGTTGGCGTTTGTCTGCGCGGCCAAAGGCTACCGCTTGGCGGTGACCATGCCGGAGAGCATGAGTCTGGAACGACGGCGAATGCTCAAAGCCCTGGGAGCCGAATTGATTCTCACCCCGGCTGCCGAGGGGATGTCTGGGGCAGTGCGCAAGGCAGAAGAGTTGGTGGAGCAAAATCCCAACTACTTCATGCCCCAGCAGTTCAAAAACCCGGCCAATCCCGAAGTGCATCGCCGCACCACCGCCGAAGAAATCTGGCGCGACACCGATGGCCAAGTGGACATCGTGGTCAGCGGCGTGGGCACCGGTGGCACGATCACCGGCGTGGGCGAAGTGCTCAAGTCGCGCAAGCCCGATGTGAAAATGATCGCCGTGGAACCGGCCAACAGTCCCGTGATTACCCAAAAACTGGCCGGACAAGAACTCAAACCCGGTCGCCACACCATCCAAGGAATCGGAGCCGGATTCATCCCGGATGTGCTTAACCTGGACATCATTGATGAAGTTATCCAGGTCAAAGACGAGGATGCGATGGAGACTTCACGCCGTCTGGCCCGACTGGAAGGGATCATGTGCGGCATTTCCAGCGGAGCGGCGGCTTGGGCGGCCTTGCAAGTGGCTTCCCGGCCCGAAAACGCCGGAAAGCTCATCGTGGCCATCCTGCCCGATTTGGGCGAGCGGTATCTGTCCACCCCGCTTTACCCAGAGTAAAACCCCCTCTGGCCCCCTTGGCGTGCTGGTCCGCGGAGGATCAGCACGCCTTTTTGTGTCCGCTGCGGCCCTCAGTTGGTAGGCACTGACTCATGGCCGGTGATCCAAGCAACAACTCCCCTCCTCCCATCTCCCACATCCTGGAACTGGGCGTTTATGCCGCCGACCTGAAAGCCGCCCAGTGGTTCTACGGCCAGGTGCTGGGTTTGGAACAACTGGGCCAGGAGGAAGGAAGGCATGTGTTTTTTCGGGTAGGGGATCGTTCTGTGCTTCTGGTCTTTCATCCCGAACACACTCAGGAAGGCTCCTCCTTGCCGCCGCATGGTGCCCAAGGGGCCGGACACTTTGCCCTGGCCATTCCGGCCGAAGCTTTGCCTTCCTGGCGCCAGAGGCTTCAGAGCTTTGGCATCCCGGTGGAACAAGAAGTCCACTGGCCCCGAGGCGGAACATCGCTGTTTTTCCGCGATCCGGCGGGGAATCTGGTAGAACTGGTGACCCCTGGGTGTTGGGGCCTGCCCTCGGGATGGTGAAAGCCCGGCTTTTGGGGCTCCCCGGCTGATTTGCCCCTTACCAGCTTCCCAGCACTGCTTTGACTTTGATGTGTTTGCCTTGGCGAAGAATCACCAACTCCAGGGTATCCCCGGGAGCTTTCTGGGCGATGATTCGGGTCAGGTCGTTGAAGTTGGCCACCGGCTTGCCGTCGGCTTGGACGACGATGTCCAAGGGCCGAATGCCGGCCTTTTCGGCTGCCGAGCCTGGTTGTACCCCTTCAATGACGCACCTTACCTGCTGATCAGAACCGCGCACTCCCAGCAGCCCTCCACGCCGCACATCCCATTGCACATCCGGCGGCAAAGCCCGACGCAATCTCAGCAATCCTTGCTCCGAAATCCGCGTGCCGTAAAGCTGCACCGCCCGAAGCTCCTGCAACCGCACCAACAACGGAATCAGCGAGTCGTCGGCCTGGGGGGTGTAAAGGGCCAGCCCTTTCAAGTGCAGCAATTTGCCCAATTGACGCAGGTCTTGCTTGGTTCCTCGCCATTTGCGGTCCACCACCAGACACCAGACGATGTCTCCTCGGGTGGTGCGCTTTTGTTCAAAGTAAGCTCCTAAGGCCAACAGCTTCTCTAGGGCTCGTTGTTGTTCTTGGACTTGCAGGCGAGCCAGGATTCGTCGGGCTTCTTGGGCATAGAGGGTTCCGGCCGGCTCGGCCAGTTTTTCCAAGGCGGCTCGGGCAGCTTCCGAACTGGCTTCGTCTTCGGAGAGGGCTTTCTGGTGCAGGATGCGCAGTGTTCGCATCCACACCTCCAGCCCTTGCGACCGAGAAAACTCCACCAGAGGCTCAATGATCTCCGGGCCCGCCTGAATAAGCCGCTGGGTGGCTTCTTCCCGAGCGTAGTACAAGTCCGAGTTGAGCTGCCGGAACAATGGCTCAAGCTCCTGCTCGGACTGGCCCCAAGCCACTCCGCCCAGCACGACCACTATCAACCCACCGGCTAACACTTTCGGCAGCATCCGACCACACCTCGTTTCGGCCCAACGACCACTGAAGTCCTGTTTAGATTGTAAGTCTTGACCTCTCCCCTTGCCACTGCATTGTGCTTCGGTCACTTTTTCCAGGTAAGCTCTCCGTTGCTCGCTTTTCGCTGGAGCCCAGAAAAGACCACGCACACGGGTCCCGAAGGAGACAAAGATTTTCCAAGGGCCCTGCTCCGGATTCGGGACAGTGGATCTGGGGCAGTGGGGATAGAGGCTTAAAGGTGAGAAAGCAGAGCTAGAAGAATCGGTATCCACGCGCACTCAATCGCCGAAACAAATATCAGCGCATATCTTCACGCACCGCTAGCCCCAAGGCGCCAGATGTGCGTCCGTTCCTAGCGGCCAAAGGGCCACAGCCAGCGCAGGCGTTGCCACCATCGGGGTTCCAGGGCCGAGCGATCCACCGTGCCCAAAACTTGAGGCCGCTGAATACTCACCCCAGGCAAACTGTCGCTGGCAGCCGCCTGGCCGCCGGGGGTCAGGGAAGTCCTAGGAGCGGCACCGGGCAAAGTGCGTTGATACATCGCTTGTTGGGCCTGATAGGGAGACCAGCCGTGATAGACAGCCGTGGGGGGATGATAAGTGGTTGGAGGTGGCGGGGTGGGAAACGCTCCTGGGGTGGTCATCCCGGCAGGTTGGCTCCAAGGGCTCCAAGCTCCTGAGTTGGTCCAGGCCGGTTGGATATTCCATGAGGGAGCAAATTGACCGGACAGCCCAAAGGGCTGAAAACCTTGCACATTTCGCGGGGGCCAGGCTTGTTGGGCCGAAATGGCAGGATGGGTTCCTGTCCCCAACCTGCCAGAGCTTGGCCTGGGCAATGCCGTCCCCAAGGGCTGACCCGACAGGGGTTGCGCTTTTTGAGTCAAGTTTTGGGCTGGGGGAGCGGGGGCTTGAGCAGGGGGCACGGAAGGAAGATTTTGCAACACATGGTGTTTGTTCCACGGGGGCTGGATGATTCCCGAACCGCCGCGTCCCCAAAGTCCCTGGGCCCAAGCTTGCGCACCACCGGCAATCAACATGCCCACGCCCACCAGCACAGCCCAACTTCGCCGCATGGTCGCCTCTCCTGCCAAGAGTCTGCGAGCAGACAAAGTGCCACTCGGTCCCTGTTGTCGGACTGCGGAGCAGGAGAAGTTTAGCGATTGTGTGGGTTTTGCTGGCCGGAGGGATGCTTGCTTTGCTGCTGAGGCTTGTCCGGTGGGGGGGAGGAATCCAACCGCACTTGGACCTGTTGGGCTCCTTTTTGGGAAGTAGGCACCAGGTTGGGAAGAACCACCCAACGCTCCCGATCCGGGTCGCCCACGCGGAGCGTGTATCGCGCCTGGGCATCAAACACCCCCGGATGAAAACGCTTGGCCGGAATCCGCAGCGTGTATTCCACCAGGCCGGTTTGTTGATTGATGACTTGAAGCACCGGTTCGTCCGGGCCGTGATAGAGGACCTCGGGCAACCAAGCCACGGGACGGCGAGAATAGTTGTGAAGCTGATGGATACGGATGGGCCAGCCGGGATATTGTTTTGCCCCGGGTCGGCTGGGGTCTTCCCAACGCGGCCAACACTCAAAAGTAATCTGCCGAGTGCGCCGATTCAGCCGCACGATGCCGTAGCCGGGAGCCCGATCGTAAAGATTCCTCGGCTCGTGGCCGTATTGCATCGGATTGCTCACGGCGTGCACCGTTACATAGTTGCCAAACCCGTCCCGATATTGACCTGTGTATCGCGGTGCACCGGGGCGGCGATTGCG
>JAJRRR010000446.1 GCA_024279285.1 Planctomycetota bacterium | reverse complement strand
GGTGCTCAATGCCATTATCCGAGCGGCGTTAAGATACCGTTTGGTCACCCTGGGGGCGGCGATGTTGCTGGTCGTGGTGGGCCTGTGGCAAACCAGCACGATGGTCGTGGATGTGTTCCCCGACCTGAACCGTCCCCGGGTGACCATCCTTACTGAAGCCCCCGGCATGGCTCCCGAGGAAGTGGAAACCCTCATCTCCTTCCCCTTGGAGACGGCCATCAACGGAGCCACGGGAGTTCGGGCGGTGCGCAGCTATTCTATCGCCAGTTTATCGCTTTTGATCGTGGATTTTGAGTGGGGCACGGACATCTACACCGACCGCCAGATCGTCACCGAACGGATGCAACTGGCCGCCGATCAGTTGCCCGAGGGCATCACTCCCATGCTCACGCCCATCAGCTCCCTGATGGGCCAGATCATGATCATCGGCATGCGGAGCCGCGATGGGTCCACCGGACCGCTGGAACTGCGCACCTTGGCCGATTGGGTTCTCCGCACCCGGCTGCTGACCATCCCCGGCGTGGCCCAAGTGATCACCATGGGCGGAGGACGCATGCAGTTTCAAGTGCTGGTTAACCCAGAGGCCATGCTCCGCTATGAAGTCACCCTGGAAGAAATTGAGCGTGCCGTGGCCGCCACCAACGAAAACGCCACTGGCGGCTTTCTGGACGAACAGGGCGACTTGGAGTGGTTGGTGCGTTCCCTGGGCCGTATCGAAACTGTGGAAGACCTCAAAAAGACCGTCGTGGCTGTCCGTCAAGGACGTCCCATCCTGCTGGAGCAAGTGGCCCAAGTCATCCAAGGTCCCCAGGTCAAACGCGGTGACAGTGCCGCTTATGTACGCCGTCCCGATGGTTCCTTCGAAGGCGGGCCGGCCGTGGTGCTGACCGTGCTCAAACAGCCTCAGGCCGACACACGAGTCGTAACTGAAAAAGTGCTGGAAGCCCTCCAGCAGCTCCGACCCTCACTGCCTGAAGATGCGGAAATCTATCCCGAGCTTTACCTACAGCGGGGTTTCATTGATCGGGCCATTGACAATGTGGTGGAGGCGCTTCGGGATGGAGCGGTGTTGGTGGTGCTGGTGTTGTTTCTGTTTTTGTTCAATCTTCGCGTGACGATTGTGGCCCTGACGGCCATCCCGTTGTCGCTGCTGATGACGGCTCTGTTTTGTGCTGCCTTTGGCGTTTCCATCAACACGATGATCCTGGGCGGGATTGCCGTGGCCATCGGCGAGTTGGTAGACGACGCCATCGTGGATGTGGAAAACATCTACAGGCGGCTGAAAGAGAACCGGCATCGGGAAAACCCACGCCACCCTCTGTTGGTGGTTTTCGCCGCCAGTGCCGAAATTCGCAACTCCATCGTGTTTGGCACCTTGCTGGTGGTGCTGGTGTTCTTCCCGCTTTTTGCTCTCTCGGGAATGGAAGGGCGGCTGTTCTCGCCCGTGGCCCTGGCCTACATCGTCTCGTTAATGTGCTCCCTGGTGGTGTCGTTGACCGTCACCCCGGTGCTCTCCTACTGGCTGTTGGCTACCCGGTGGTTCTGGTGGGTGATGACGGCCCTGATAGCCTTAAGCACGGGAGGAATTACTGCTTGGGTCATGCTGAACAAAGGCTATGCGGCTCCTGTGGCCTGGGGCACCAGTGCCGCGGTGGCCGTAAGCACCGCTGCGGTGTTGTCGCTTTTGGATTGGCTGAGCCATCGGTTTGAACACGGCTTGTTGATGCCGTTGATGCAGGCTCTGGCCACACCGGCCATCCGGTTCAGTTTGCGGTTTCCATGGTTGACGATGGGTGCCACGGCCCTGGGTGTGGTGGTGGCCACCGTGGCCTTGCTCCGACTGGAGCGAGACTTCCTGCCACCCTTTAACGAAGGAACTATTCAAGCCAATGTGATCCTGCCCCCGGGCACTTCGCTGCCTCGCAGCAATCAGATTGGCGATCAGGCGGCCAAGGCCATCGGGGAAATTCCCGAAGTGCTTTCTGTAGTTCGCCGGACAGGACGAGCCGAACTGGACGAACACGCCGAAGGGGTCTATACCACCGAGTTGATCGTCAACATCGATCCCCATAGTGAAAAAAGCCGCGAGGAAGTCATCGAAGAAGTCCGTGAAAAGCTCAAGCACATCCCGGCCCGAGCCACCAGTGTAGAGCAACCTCTGGCCCACATGATTTCCCACATGCTCTCGGGAGTCAAAGCCCAGGTGGCTATCAAGATCTTCGGCGACGACTTGAATCTGCTGCGCACCTATGCCCAGGAAGCTTACCGAAGGATTCAAAATGTGCCTGGGGTGCGCGACTTGCAAATTGAACCCATGGAACTGGTGCCTCAGATTCGGGTGGAAATAGACCGCGATGCGTTGAAGCGTTACGGGCTGCATGTGGAGGATGTCAACCGTTTGATTGAGACGGCCATGAACGGTCGGGTGGTTTCCGAAGCTCTGATCGGTCAGCGCCGATTTGACATCCTGGTGCGCATGCAGGAAAAGTACCGCGAGAACCTGGATTGGGTGCGCCGGTTGGTGCTCCACATTCCCGGTGGCGGAGCCGTAACGCTGGAGGATGTGGCCCGGGTGTACGAAGCCGCCGGACCCAACACCATCAACCGCGAAGGCGCCCGACGGAGAATCTTCCTGAGTTGCAATGTCGGTGGTCGCGGACTGGTGGATGTGGTGGAAGACATCAAGCGGGCCTTGCGCCCCTTGGAGGAAAAGCTCCCACCGGGATACTTCATCGTCTATGGCGGACAGTTTGAGCGCCAACAAACCGCTGCCCGACAAATGAAAATCTTCATCCTGATTGCTCTGTTGGGTGTATTCCTGCTGCTGTTTACCCTGTTCCGATCTATCAACTTCGCCCTGCAAGTGATGATGGCCATTCCGGCAGCGTTCATCGGCTCGGTGGCCATGCTCTATCTGACCGGACAGACCTTCACCGTGGCTGCTATGGTGGGCTTTGTTTCCCTGTGTGGAATCGCCGCCCGAAACGGAATCCTGCTGATCAACCACTACATCCACCTGGTGGAGTACGAAGGCGAACGCTGGGACGACAAAATGATCGTGCGGGGAGGTCGGGAGCGTACCGCGCCGGTGCTGATGACGGCTTTGACTTCCGGGATCGGGCTGTTACCCATCGTCATGGCCCCGGGGGAGCCGGGAAAAGAAATCCTCTATCCCTTGGCCACGGTCGTAGTAGGAGGGCTGATCACCAGCACACTGCTGGAGTTCTTGTTGCGACCGGCTATGTTCAAAGTCTTTGGCCTGCCCGTGGCTCCCAAAGTGGTCAGCACTCACGAAGCCCAAGTCCTAGATGTCCACTCTCCTGAGGAGCTTTTCTTGGAAGAGGATGCCCGGAAGAAACCTCAGGAGCATTAGCCTTTGGGTGGTACGCACTCAGCCGCCGTGCGTACAACTGGCCTGATTTTCTGCAACGGTGCCCCTTTTCCGCGAGCAGATCTCAGGCCAGGATGTCGCGGATAACTTTTCCGTGGCTGATGGGCAATTCGCGGTCCAAAGGATCGCGAATCCGTGTGTGAGGGTCAATGCCCATCAGGTAGAAGATCGTGGCGGCGATGTCCTCGGGATGCACCACGCCGGAGACGGGATAAGCTCCCTGAGAGTCACTTTCACCGTGGACGATGCCGCCTTGGACTCCTCCACCGGCCATGACGATAGAGAACACATGGCCCCAGTGGTTGCGCCCTCCGTTGCGGTAGATTTTGGGCGTGCGACCAAACTCGGCCATGCACACCACCAGGGTTTCTTCCAACAGTCCGCGTTGTTCCAGATCGTCCAGCAGGGCCGAGAAAGCCTGATCCAGCGGCGGGCAAAGCACGGTTTTGAGCCGCTTGGATTCACCCACATGGGTGTCCCAAACCGGGGCTTGAGGTGGTTCATCGGGACCGCGGTACCAGTTCACATGCACATATTGCACACCGGCTTCAATGAGTCGTCGGGCCAGAAGCACGCTTTGGCCAAACTGGTTCCAGCCGTAGCGATCGCGTACTTGTTTGGGTTCTCGGTTCAGGTCCACGGCGGCTCGGGCCTGAGGGCTGGAAAGGATTTCAAACCCTCGGTCCCGAAGGTCAACGAACTGTCGGGCCAGAGGGTCTTGTTCCATGCGGCGCAGTTGGCTTTCAAGCTGTTGCAGCAGTCGGCGTCGGCTGCCCAGGCGATCCAGCGACACATCAGCCTGAAGCTGGAACTGAGGCACCCGGAAGTTCTTCTCCGCCGGCAGGCAGCGGAAGTACCACGGCTCGGCTCGATGGCCCAACCATCCGGCCGTCTGCCCTGGCCACACCGACCCGTCGGTGTTGAATATGTGCAAGGGCAACCGAACCGCTTTGGGCAACAAGCTGGGCCGAGTGCTCAGATGCTGAACCACGGCTCCCAAGGTAGGCCAGTTGTTGGGTGCTCCCGGGTTGGCGTTTTCGAAGTTTTTTGGCACATGGGGGACTCCGGTGAGCATGTAATAGCCGCTGGAGGAATGGGCGTTGTCTCCCGTGACTACCGCTCGCAGTATGGCTAAATGATGAGCCCGCTTGGCCATCTGGGGCAAAAGCTCACAGATGTGAATTCCCGGCACGGAGGTGGTGATGGGCCCAAACTCCCCTCGCACTTCGGCCGGAGCATGGGGTTTGGGATCCCAGGTGGAATGCTGAGGCGGCCCTCCCATCAAAAACAACACAATGCACCGTTTGGCCCGAACCGGCGGTCCTTTGTCCGCTTGGGCCCTTTGGGTCAAAATCCCTCCGGCCAGCCCCAATGCTCCGGCCAAGGTCCCGGCCCGAAGCACCGCACGACGAGACATCCCTTCGCACAACCGAACTGCATACCGGTCGTATATGTTCAGCATTCGCCCCCTCCTGCCTTTGGCGCAGGGACTTTGTCGGGGAACCAAACTGGGCTTGCTTGCATTTTACTGGGTCAGTCGGGCAGGTGTAAACGCACCCGCCCTGAAGTTTGCACGCAGGCCTTCGTATTCGGCACAAGTCGACTCTCTTGTGGAAGCCATCGGCAGGGCCGACTGGTCGGATTTGGCCAAAGGGACTAAAGAACCCCCATTTACGCTCCAAGGTTGGCCACCCACACGGCCAAGGCAATGATCAAAAAGCAGATGCCAAAACTAACCACAAACCCCACCACATCCAGCCAAGTGGGCTTTTGAAACTCCAGTTGGGTTCCGGGAAAGAGTTTTTTGTGGTCGTACCGGTGGGGGTTTTCGTAGGAGCGTTGGAGTTCTTGGGCGTCTTTTTCCGGATTGGGGTCCACGGGGGTTTTCATTTTCACATAGTAGCGGTCCAACACCTTCGGGGAGTTTTTCGGCGTAATCCAGCTCAAGAGGATCATGACCAGAAACGGGGCGATAATCCGCGGGGGCAGACGAAGGGTTTCCAGCATTGGATTGGCCAGACCGGTCAGGTCCCAGCCCAGGTAGTCGTAAAGGAAAAACTCCAAATTGAACTGTCCCTGACCTCTCAGTTTTTGGCCCGGCTCTATCCGTTCCCAGGTACATGTGGCCCGATGCCCTCCCAGGCTGCGAGCCACGCGGACCACTCGCCCCGGAGCCCCTTGGGCGGCAAGCTGGTCCGGATCGCGCGTGGAAAAGACCCTTTCCCGAGGGCCTTGTGGAGTGTGTTCCACCAAACGGACTTGGTTGGTTTCAAAATGGGCTTCCAGCACCGGGTGTCGTTTGGGTGGCGTGGGTCGTCCCTGTTCGTCCAAGGCCACGACCGATCCGGTCCAATAGATCGCCTTGCCGCCGGAGAGAAACCGGTCCTGAAACGCATCGCCCAGCTTCAGCGGAGCCGGTTCCGGGCCCAGGGCTTCCAAGGCTTCCAGGGCAGGGCCTGAAAGCACCGAACGCGGGTCCAGGCGACCCAACTCCACTTGGCCAATTTGCTCCGGGGTCAGTCCGGCTTGATGGAGCAGTTGGGCGCGCCGCTGGGCCCAAAGCCGGCGTTGGGCATCGCGTCGAGCCACATCCGAAGCGGATGCCTGACGATAGACCACCAGAGTCATCAAGTCGGTGGTTTTTGTAAACCGAGGATCGGTGCGCAACGGTTGGCCCAACATCCAAGGCAATGCCCTGGGCAGGAAGAAAAACACCGTGGCGGCAAACAGCACCGTGCCCCAGGCCGCCCAACGCGTGGCCCGTCGCCAATACATCCCCACCCAAAACACCGCAGCGAAAATCAGCGGGATTTCCCAAGCGGCTTTCATCTGGTCAAACACATCCCGCCACAGCAAAGCCAAGGTAGTTGCCCCGGCGATGATCAGCGTGCCCACTATTCGTCCGGCTCGCACATAAGCCGCTTCGGTGGCCTTGGGATTGATGTAGGCGGCATAAATGTTGCGCACTACCAAGGCCGAAGTGACCAGCATGTAGCAATCGGCCGAACTCATCAGGGCCGCCAGCAGACAGGCCAGCATCAGGCCCACCAGCCCCAGGCCCAACGGACCCAACACTTCCCGAGCCGCCACGCCCCAAACCCGGTCCGCATCTTGGGCAATCTCCAGGTTGTCGGCCAGCAGGGCCAGCACGATCAGTCCGGTCAATGCCCAGCCTACGGTGCAGAGTCGCTTGAGGAAGTTTCCGGCCACCAGTCCGACTCGGGCCGAAGTTTCGGTTTTGGCCGAGCCGCCACCGGTGGCAATAAAATGCGGCTGGACCACGATCCCGATGAGATTGATCAGGGTGATGGCTACGATGTAGTACAGAGGGAACTCTCCTCCTCGGGGCGATTCCAGGATTTCAAAATACTCCGCTGGCACCCGTTGGTGCATGATGCGGAACCCTTCCGTCCAACTGGCCCCAGGATCGCCGAACTTCGCCACCAAAAGCTGCAACCCGGAGGGAATCAACAGCACCGAAAGCAGGATGATAAAAATCCCTTGCACCAGATCGGTCCAATAGGCCGCCCGCAGCCCGCCCATCACTCCATAAAGAATCACCACCGCCGCGATGATAGGCAGCAACAGGTGATAGACATCCACGGTGGCTCCGCCCAACTGGACCGTGTCGCTTCCGATCAGGGCAATGCCCACTTTGCCCACAGCGGCGAAGGCCACAGACAAATAAACCATGTAGAAGTAAATAGCGAACAAAGCATAGGCAGCGCCCAGACTGCGGCTTTCGTAGCGCTCCACGAACCAATCGCCCAGGGTCAGGTGGCGCATGCGGCGATACCAGACGCCGAAGATCCAGTAGAACGGGGTGACAAACAGCCACAGCAGCACGCTCCAGATGCCGCTGAGTCCGCTGGTGAAGATCGTTCGGCCCAGCAACACCGGGTCGTTGGCCCCTGTGCCTGCCCCAAAGGCGGCAAACGCCTGCAACAGCTTGCCGAAAGAGCGCCCGCCCAGAAAAAAGTCTTCCTGTTTTTTGATCTTCCACATGGCCCAATAGCCGATTCCGGCCATGGCCACGAAGTAGCCGAACAACACCACCCAGTCCAATGCGCTCATCAAGTCCACTCCCAGCAAAAAGGCAAAAAAGCCACGGTTTGATCGTACTTGTCCTTTCCCCTAGGCTCAAGCATCGGTGGTTGTGGGCCAGGGCAGGGAAAACTAAGATGAGGATTCTTGGCTTGAACCAACAAGTGCTCCGGGGAAGACGAGTACCTTTGCGTCCAGTTTTTTACCACCACAAGCGATGCCTGCGGCAGTAATCCGAGTTCGGGAAGAGGATGATTTTCGGGATGTAGTGCACCGCACAGTGCAGGTGCTGGCCGAAGGGGGGGTGGTGGCCCTGCCCACCGAAACGGTCTATGGCCTGGCTGCCAGCGCCTTGTCGGCTTCGGCGGTGCAGCACTTGCTCGATGCCAAAGATCGACCCAAAGGGCACGCTTTAGCTTTGGCCATCAAGGGCTACGAGGAAGCCTGGGACTATGTGCCGGATCTTTCCCCGGTGGCGGCTCGCTTGGCCCGACGCTGTTGGCCCGGTCCCGTGACCCTCGTGGTGGATGATCGTCATCCGGAGAGCGTGTTGAACAACCTTCCCCCGGAAGTGTTTCAAGCGGTGGTGCCGCAGCAGACCGTGGGGCTTCGGGTCCCCGCTCACGATTTGGTGTTGGAAGTGCTCCATTTGTTGTCGGGGCCTCTTGTTCTCACCAGCGCCAACTTGCATGGTCAGCCCGAGGCCGTAGAGGCTGAGCCGATCCTGCGCAACTTGGGCGATCGGATTCATCTGGTCGTGGACGACGGTCGGTGCCGCTATGGTCGGGCATCCACGGTGGTTCGGGTTCTGAGCGATCCGCCGGAGGTGCGCTTGTTGCGCGAAGGAGTGGTTTCGGCCTCAGCCATCCGCCACTTGGCTTCTTTTATGGTGGTGTTTGTTTGCACGGGCAACACTTGCCGGAGTCCCATGGCCGAACGGTTGTTTGTGCACCAATTGGCCCAAGAGTTGGGCTGCTCGGAGGAGGAGATTCGCTCGGGCCAAAAAGGAGTGCTGGTGGCCAGTGCGGGTGTGGCAGCCATGCCTGGAGCAGCAGCCAGTCCTGAGGCCGTGCAAGTGCTTCAAGCTCGTGGCATCTCCTTGGCCGGACACGAAGCCCAGGTGCTCACCGCTCAATTGGTCCAACAAGCCGACCTGCTGCTGACCATGACCGAAGGGCACCGTCAGGCCATCGTGCAACAATGGCCCGAAGCTGCCCCCCGAACTCATCTGTTGTGCAAAGACCAGGAGGTGGCCGACCCGATCGGAGGACCCCTGGAAACTTACCAACGCTGTGCAGACCAGATTCAGGAGTGCCTTCGGCCTTGGGTCCAACAGGTGGCACGGCAGGTCCGACAGCTCCGGCTGCCCTCGTGAGAGGCGTAATGAGAAAGATGGTGGAGAAGTTTCCAGCATCAGGGGCGAGTTGCTTGGGCTTAGCGGATGCAATTAAACTAGAACCATTGTAAAAAAACCACCTTAGACTTGGCCGGAGAAATCAAACCATTGCAGCGGAGCTGGGGGGGTGAGTTCCACATCGCAAAGTTTATTGGAGCGCCTTGGCCAAGGTGAGCATCAGGAAGCCTGGGAACGGTTTGTTGAGATTTACGCTCCGCTGATTTTCTTTTGGGGGCGTAGTCACGGACTGAGCCCTGCCGATGCCGCCGAACTGGTCCAAGAGGTGATGGCCCTGCTGGTGGTCAAGTTGCCCCAGTTCCGCTATGACCCGGCAAGGCGTTTTCGCAGTTGGTTGCGAAAGGTGACCTTGAATACCGCCCGAAACATGGTCCGACGCCAAGTGCTGGAACTCCCGGCCGGAAAATCCGCACGGCTGGACCAACTGGAAGCCGAGGGAGAAGACCCTTTTGAGG
>JAJRRR010000445.1 GCA_024279285.1 Planctomycetota bacterium | reverse complement strand
TCACTTGGCTTATATGCCCCGGAAAAAAACCGGCTACAATATGGGCGGGAAGGATCTTCTGTATCCGTGGTCCCTTCGGAGACCGATGGGTCAGTTCTGTTGTTGCACCCTTCCCGCCTTTGAAGGCGATCCGGGGCGGCTTCCGGCCGCCCCGGCTGGCTATACGGCCTGCGGCCACGCCCCGGCAAAAAACCGGTTACAATATGGGCGGGAAGGATCTTCTGTATCCGTGGTCCCTTCGGAGACCGATGGGTCGGTTGTGTTGTTCCACCCTTCCCGCCTTTGACGGTGATCCGGGGCGGCTTCTGGCCGCCCCGGCTGGTTTTTGGCTTGGCGGTGTGCAACGGACAGGAAGTCCTTTCACATTGCACCCCCCGCAGGCGGGGATTTGGCGGCAGATTTGCCGGGGCGGGTGGAAAGCTTGCTGCAGATCTGGGCCCCTGGAGAGCTTTGCCTTTTTCTTCTTCGGACAGGCAGCCTGCGTGCTTCAGCGAAGGTCGTTTACGTTCAGCCTGGACAGGTTGTGTCCAGGCTACCGGGGGCCAGGGGGTGCGGGGTCCTGAAACGGCGGGAGGGTGCTTGCGGATTTTTTGTTTGCTCCACGGCGGACTTCCACGGGGGATGAAAGAGGCCGCCAAAAGCGACAACTACGGGCCGGATTCGATCGGCAGGACTGGTTGGGGAGGGGGAGGCGGTGGAGGAGGTGGTTGAATAGGCAACGCAACGATCCCTTGTCCATTAAGCTGAATCAAATCACTGTCATAAGACTGGAGTTCCTTGGCACCGATTAACTCAGCACTGGCGATAATCAAGGCGTCGGCCAAGGAAAGCTTTCCACCCCTACGATGAACCGCATCCCGGAGTTCCACGGCTCGCTCGGCTATATCTTCCCGGACGTTAACCTCCCGAATACCGGGATCGTCGAGGATTTTCCGCCACTGGTCCTGCTTCTTCCTATCATTCCGGATGAGAAAAAGCACCTCAGCCCGCGAAATCGTGGAACACCCCAACTCTATCTTCCCATTGGCGGAAAGCCGAAGGTAATATTCGATAGCAATGAGGTCTTTGTCTGGCTCCTGGTTGAGCCATGCGAGAAAGATGCAGGAATCCCAGAAGATGATCGGGAGTTTATTCTTTCTTTCCGTCTTTTCTTTCTTCCGCTTTTTCATCCTCGTCTCGCATTCTGCGGATGACCACTTCGCTTGGCTCGTCCAGCAATCCTTTCCATGCTCCCTTCAGTTCCAAAAGCAGCCCACGTTTTCCTTCGCGGCACTCCAGCGATTCCACTTTTAGTACCCCTCCTTCCTGTACGCCACGCACTACAACTCGCCTTCCCAGCAATTGCTTAACTTGATCGAGCATCTCTTCTGAAAAACGACAACGTGTTGCTCTCTCGCCGGGAGAATAGACGCGGAATTCAGGAAGCTCGTGAATGTTCACCGATTCCAATTTTCCAGTCACGCTCCGATAAACCATTCCTCTTTTTTTCCTGATCCCGGTGGAAATTGCCGCGCGAACAAGAGCTTCCGGGGAGATAGCTTTGTCATCGATTTCCAAACGCTCCAATGTCTTCTCTACATTTCTAGCCCAGCTTCGAAATGCTTTGGTGCTCCATAGTGCTCGCACTTCCGCAGGGACACCATTGCGCAGTTGCTCGGCACTGGTTACGGATTCAACAAACAACCGTGCGACACGCTCGGCATCCTTCCGAGGTACTTCGTTGGAATCAGGTTCCAAATTCACGGTCACCCTTATACTACCGATCCCCAGAGCGGCAATCCCAATAAAAAGATTCCCCGCATGGAGGATACGCTGGGCTTCGTGCAATGTTCTTTCCGTGTCCTCCAGCAACTCAGCAAAATCGCCCAGGCCCAAGGTCCGGCCCTTGTTTTTGGGGACCAGGCGCAACCCGACCTGGGGACTCACGGCAGCCTCCACAAGACAAGAAGAGCAACCAAACCACAAACTCCTATAATCCATTATTTCGGTCAGCGGTACGACGTGCAACGAATCTTTTCCCGTTGGCCCACTTGCTGGGCTGAAGCAAGCCCTTCTGGTGCAAGATGCTGGTATTATCCAAGGGGAAAGCCGCCCCAGATGTAGGGAATCCCACTTCCCGCGGATAACAGGAAACATGACCTTTTCCGCCATTTTTTTGTTTGCCCCTTGGCGGGTGGGGCGGTAGAATTGGCTTCGCTGTTTGCCGGTAGCCAAGCTGCCGGGTACATGGGGCCCCGGGGCAGGAGGCCAAGGGGGAGGGATTTGGCCTGAAAGGAGGGGAGAATGGACTATTTTCATGTCGTTTGCCCTCATTGTGGCGCCAAGAATCGTGCTCGGCCGCACCACATTGGGCGTCGGGCTCGTTGCTCCAAATGCAAACAAGTCTTTCGGGTCCAAAAAGAAGACAATCCCACTGCTGGACTTCCCCAAATTGAAAAGCCAGAAGACCCGTCCCCGTCACCAGTTAACTCCACTTCCCCATCCCCGGGATTAACAGATCAAGAACTTTCCCCCGAGCCGAAAGGGCCAGCCGCACCGCCTGTGCCGGAAGTTCCTGCTTCGTCCGTGCAGCCGGAGATTGTGCCCCGACAGGAACCTCCAGCGGTGCCGCCGCCGGTGCCGGCCGAACATGCCCCGCCGGCCGCCCCGGCAGCAGCACCACCACCTCCTCCCCAGCAGGGACTGCCGCCTGTGGCTGTGGCCGAAGCCCAGTCGGTGGTCAGTTCCCAGGGGCCGACGATGGTCATCGTGGAGCGAGCCCGCGGGCAAAGCGGACTGGGGGTGGCGTCCTTTGTGATCGGCGTAATCGCCCTGCTTGTCCTTTGCGTTCCCGTGGTGGGTGCGGTGGTAGGTGTGCTGGCCGGAGGGCTTGGGCTGTTGTTCGGCCTGCTGGCCTTCTTGAGCCGCAGCCGCAAGGGGCTGGCCGTGGCAGGGCTTGTGCTCAACGGGATCGCCTTCAGCGTGTCGCTTGTGTTCTGGATGGGGGTGTTTGCTGCCGTGTCCGAAGGCGTCAAAGAGATCGACCGGGCCGCTCAGGAGTCCAGCCGCCGAGCAAGCGCATCGGCCAACGGGGATACGGAGCCAGGCAACGGCAAGACCGGCACCGGGCAGGAAGAGCACTGGACGCCCTACGATCAGCCAGTGCGGCTGGGGCAAGCGGAGGTGCGGATTGAGCGGGTGGAACTGGGCCAGGTGGAAACCGACAGCGGCGGGGTGAGCAAGAACAAGCTACTGGTGGTGTGGCTGCGGATCACCAACCGGGATGATAAGC
>JAJRRR010000444.1 GCA_024279285.1 Planctomycetota bacterium | reverse complement strand
AGCAAGCGGCTCGGGCCGGAATAGAGTGGCTGCTTGGGCTGCAAAACCGCGATGGCGGATGGCCCACCTTCTGCCGCGGTTGGGGAAAACTCCCCTTTGACCGCTCAGCTACCGATCTGACGGCTCATGCCCTTCGGGCCCTGCATTTGTGGAAGCAGTTGGGAGCCATCGAACCGGGAAGCCGAAGTTGGAAGAAGCTCCATCGGGCCATCAGGAACGGCTTGCGATTTTTGAAATCTACCCAACGGGCTGATGGAAGCTGGATCCCCTTGTGGTTTGGCAACCACTTTCATCCTCAGGAAGAAAACCCGGTTTATGGCACCGCCCGAGTGCTGGTGGCCTTGGCCGAATTGGGTCAAGACGCATCTGTTTTGGCTCACCGGGGTGTGCAGTACCTGATAGCAGCCCAAAACCACGACGGCGGCTGGGGAGGAGCAGGATTGGCCTCCAGGGCCCAAGCTCCAGGCTCCGGCCCCCTTTCTTCAGTGGAAGAAACCGCCTTGGCCACCGAAGCGTTGGGCAAAATGCTAGCTCATCATCCCAAAGCCCTGCCTACCTGGAGTCAAGGGGTACAATGGCTCGTGGAGCGTGTGAGTTTGGGAAAGCACGAAGAAGTTTTCCCGATCGGTTTTTATTTCGCAAAACTGTGGTACTATGAACGCTTGTATCCGATGATTTTTACCACCGCGGCCCTGACCGAGGCTTGGAAGGCCCGAAGTTTGTTGCAAGTGCAGAAGGCCGTTGTAAGTTAAAAGAAATGTTTTTTCACCCCCAAGCGACAAAATTGTGCATCCTCAAGCCAGTCCGTCTCCAGGGCCAGCGCAAGCTTGCCCTGATAGTCCCTTAGTGAAAGGAAACGAGCCTTGGCCACAGCATCCGTGGGAACCACTTCCAGCACTCCGCGGCGGCGGAGACGAAGCACTGCCCACTTGAAACTTGTGCCCCAGGATCGCTCCTTGCGCGAACGGCTCCGCCAAGCCTGCGAGCAGGTGGCCCAAGGGCTGGATAAGTCCCAACCCCTGGACAAAGACCAAATGGAAGCCCTGGCCCGAGAAATCCTTCAACGGCTTCAGCAGCCCGAAGGATATGTCGGCTGGACGATGGTCATGTTGGCCAGTGCGTTTTGGCGCTCGCAGGTGGCTGCGGTGCCTTATCACAAAAGGCTGTTCCTGTTGCCCCATTGTCTCAAGCACGCTGAAGGGTGTCCGGCTGATTACGACGAGTTTGGGCTGGACTGTCGCAAGTGTGGGGCGTGCGCGATTGCGGACTTTCGCACCCGAGCCGAAGACCTGGGCTACAAAGTGTTGGTGGCCGAAGGTTCGCCGATTGTGATGAAAATCATCGTCTCCGGCTATGTGGATGCCATCATCGGCGTGGCCTGCCTGAATGTGCTGGAAAAAGCCATTGATAAGATTCTCTTGGCCGGGATCCCCTGTATGGCCGTGCCGCTCCATTCCTCGGACTGCCGCAACACTTCGGTGGACGAGGATTGGGTGATGGAGATGGTCCAATTGGAGTACCGGCCCCAAAAACCTCAGACGCACACCTATTTGCACTTGATGCGAGCGGCTAGCGGAATGTTTGAGCCTCAGCGGTTGCGTCAACTGGCTCCACCGCTGCGCTATAAAGACGGCCCGGTGCACATCACCCCCGCCAAGCTCCAACAACTGGACACCGTGGCGGCCACCGAGGCGTTGGCTTACGACTTTCTGGCCAAAGGGGGCAAGCACTCTCGGCCTTTCATCACTTTGGCCGTTTACGATGCCCTGGCCGGCACGGGTTGCACAGGCCCTGAAGGAGCCCAACGCACTCAAGAGTTGCCCGAGTCCGTGCTCCGCTGTGCGATGTCCATTGAAACTTTCCACAAAGCCTCGCTGGTGCACGATGACATTGAGGACGACGATGCTTATCGCTATGGGGAAGAGACATTGCATCGCCGCTACGGGATTCCCACGGCGATCAATGTGGGCGATTATTTGATTGGCTTGGGCTATCGCCTGGTGACCCGAGAAGCCCCGCAGTTGGGAGCCCAATGCGCAGCCGACATCCTGGAAAAACTGGCCGAAGCCCATATGAAACTCTCCGAAGGGCAAGGTTCCGAGCTTCTGTGGCGTGACGCCCGACAAAAGCGACTCACACCCGTTGATGCCCTGAAAATCTACGCCCTGAAAACCGCTCCGGCGTTTGAAGCGGCCCTGTATGTAGGTGCTCGTCTGGCCGGAGAAGTCGGTCCGCTCAAAGACCTCCTGGCCCAATTCGCCCGACACCTGGGCATCGCTTTCCAGATCACCAACGATCTGAAGGACTGGGTGGGAGACCAGGACAACAAACTTCAGGCGGCGGCGGATGTGTTGGGAGGGCGGCCCACGGTGCTTTGGGCCCTGGCCCTGGAAGCCCTGGAACCTGAAGACCAGCAGCTTCTGGAACAATACACCGCTGAGGCCACGGCGGAGGTGGTGCCTCGAGTTCGGGCTCTTTACGAAAAAGCCGGCGTGTTTCAAAAAGCGGTGCGTTTGGTGGAAAAGTACCAACAGCGGGCCGAGGCCGTGGCCGATCAGGTGGAACCGGAAACCCTGCGACGACTGCTCTATTACCTCGTGGACACCGTGATTGACCAGCAGTTGCTCAACCAGTTCCAAGGGCCGATGGTCCCGCTGCAAGTGGCTCCCGTTGCAAATCCCTCCTGAAACGCACACAATAAAGAAAGTCCACCCCGCAGGGTGTAATCGTCCAAACTGGAAGTTTCCCACCAGTGCCTTCTGGTCTCGAGGGCTGGAAGGTCCCGCCTGTGTCCACCCCCAGCCTGCGGAAACAGAGGAGTCTTCCGGTGAGTGTGCCTGCGCGAGTTGCTCCCCAATTGGAAGAATTGGCCCTGTTGTTCCATGCTAGCCTCACCCCTTTGGGCACTTTTGAACCGGTTCTGGAGAAGGAACTCCCCTTGACCTACCAGAAGCTCTTAGCTCATCAGCACCACATGACCGTGACGGTGGAAAGCCACTATGGGAGTCCGGTGCAGGTCCAAGTACTCCAATGCCGCGATCAAGGGAGGCACTATGCCCGGGAAATCCTCCTGCGTCTGGAAAGCAGCGGGGAGGTAGTGCAATATGGGATCATGCGGGTGGACATGGAACAGATACCACCGGCGGGGCGCGAGGCCATTCGCAGCCAGCAAGTGCCGCTGGGCCGGATTTTGATTGAGCATGTGGCTCTGCGGCAGATTCAATTGGACGCTTTGTATCGGATTCGTCCCGGGGCCCGAGTGGCCCGACTGTTGGAACTTCCCCCAGGACGCATCATCTACGGACGCACTGCTTTGATTCGGCTCAATGGGCATCCGGCAGTAGAGTTGCTGGAGGTGGTCAAGTAGGCTGGGAGTTGCTTCTCCAGGAGCCCAAGCGATGACTTCTGCCCAGCAATTTGACTGTGTGGTTTTAGGAGCCGGTCCGGCTGGAACCACCGTGGCTGCGTTGGTGGCCGAAGCCGGGTTCCGCACGCTGATTGTGGAACGGGACCGGTTCCCCCGATTCCATGTGGGCGAGTCGCTCATGCCGGAAACCTATTGGGTGTTTCGCCGGCTGGGGGTGCTGGAAAAGCTCAAAAAAAGCCACTTTCCCAAAAAGTACAGCGT
>JAJRRR010000022.1 GCA_024279285.1 Planctomycetota bacterium | reverse complement strand
GGGATCGGGCCGTCGGGGTGCGCGTTCAGCGCAAAGGCGAACCAGCCCAAGTGGTCAAAGCCCAAGTGGTGGTGGACGCCACCGGACAACAGTCCCTGCTGGCCCACCGGCTCAAGCTGCGCGAAGAACTGCCCCGACTGCGAAAGGCTTCCATCTGGACCTACTACCGGGGAGCTTACCGCGACCCAGGTATTGATGCCGGAGCCACCGTCATTCTGCACACCCAGAATCGCAAAGCCTGGTTCTGGTACATCCCACTGCCTGAGGACATCACCAGTGTGGGAGTGGTGGGAGACGCTGACTATCTGCTTCGCGGTGGCTCGCCGGAGGAAGTGTTCCATCAGCAGCGGAAGATGTGTCCGGCTCTAGATCGTCGGGTGGCAGGAGCTGAGGTGGTGGCTCCCTATCGGGTGATTCGGGACTTTTCCTATCTGTGCCGTCGGGCGGCAGGGCCAGGCTGGGTGCTGGTGGGTGATGCCTTCGGGTTCTTGGATCCGATCTACTCCTCAGGGGTGTTTTTGGCGTTGATTTCGGGCCAGTGGGCCGCCGAGGCCATTGTGGACGGATTGCGTCGGGGAGATTTGTCCGGGGAGCAGTTGGGCCGTTGGGCTCCCAAGCTCCGACAAGGAATGCAGTGGATCCACAAGCTCATTTATGCCTTCTACACACCCGGGTTCAGCTTCGGTCAGTTCATTCGGGCCTACCCTCAGCATCGCAACAACTTGACCGATCTTTTGGTGGGCAAAGTTTTTCACGAGCAGGCCGGCCGGATTTTTGACGACCTGGATCCTTGGCTGGCCCGAGTGGACTCTCTGGTTTCAAGCTCGGGACATTAGTCCCGAGCAAATCCCCCTCCCTTGTCTGCCTGGTTGGGGCGATCAGACACCGAGGAGTTTGCCCCAGAGGGTCCATCCTGCCCACGCTACTTCTTCCCCGGGAGCCCAAAGCGGCGGCATTCCAGCCAGCCATCGCAAAAGCATCATACTCAAGGCAAAGAAGGTAAAGTGCAAAAATGCCTGCGGGAAATCCAGATCGTAGCTGCCTACGGCCACTAAAGTGCCGATGCTCACCAGCAGCGGTCCGATGTAAAGCCATTTCCAAGGTTCGCTCAACACTCCTGGAGGAACAAAGTGCAAGGCCGCCACCATGGCCGTGTAGCCTAAAGCACACACCAGGGTGCGGACCATCAAAGCCCGACCTTGATGGGGCTCCACTTCCCGATCAAACAGCAACTGATAGCCCAACCAGCACAACGGGACCGCCAAGACCAACACCGCCCCAACAAGCAAGACAAAATTGGCCTGAAACACCGGTCCCAACAGCCACGCTCCCAACAACACCACCAGCGTCACGCCCAGAGTGATCCAGAGTATCTGAGCCGACAGGGCACTTTGGTAGCGGAAAATCGGCCGAGCGATCACCCGACCCCGAGAGTCACGATTCAGCCGGGTATCTTCCGGCTCGTGGATGATGACCCGAGTGGGCTTGGGAACGGTGATGATGGTTTTGCACTTCGGACACGGTCCCTTCTGGCCAGCGAAGCGATCGCTGACCCGAAACCGTGTCTTGCATCCTGGACAAACAACCGAAATAGGCATAGGCGGCTTCCCTCCGCAGGTGGCCCCTGATGTGCTTTTACCCTAGCGTGCCCAAAGGGCCGAGAAAAGCCGTAGGGCTTGGTCTCAACTTGCAAACACTTCCCAGGCCCAACGGCCTCCCGAGCTTTGGCAAAAGCTCCCTAGCGGCTTACGCTCCCTGGCACTTGGCCCCTTGAAGTGCCCAACGCACAAAGCGCCTCAACAGAGCCTCGCTTTCAGGGGTGTCGTGGCATCGGGTGGCAAACTCCTCCACACTCACCCCAGCGATGCGATGGACATACTCCGGATAGCTGTACACCCGATCCAGAAGCTCCTGACGATTGAGCTCAGGATGAAATTGGGTGCAATAGACCGGCAAGCCCTCAAGGCGATAGGCTTGGTAAGGGTTACGATCGGTTTGAGCCAGCCAGAGTGCCCCAGGGGGGAGCTCCACCACGGCGTCTTCGTGTCCCATTTGGGCCTGAAACACCTCGGGCAAAGAACCAAACAAGGGATCTTGTTTTCCCTGGGGAGTGAGCTTCACTTGCAGAGTGCCCACTTCGGCCTGATCCGGACGGTGTTCCACCCGACCTCCCAACGCTCGGGCCAGAGCTTGAAATCCCCAGCAGGAGGCAAAAAGGGGCTTTCCCCCCGTGGCCAGCTCAGCCAGCCAAGGCAACAGACGCACCAGCCACGGCTGCTGGCTAGTGGCCGAATAGTGGCCACTTCCGCCCATCAGAATTACATCGGCCCGCTGAACCACCTTCGCCGGAGCTACACCTTGGAGCAGGTCCCAAGTGTCCACTTGTTCAAGAGAAACCCTCAGAGCGCGGGCAAAACTTCGGCGCTCCTGAGGGCGCATGGGATCGTCGGCGTTGCGTACCTGAAGAAGCAAAAACCGCACAAGCTGCATATTCGGGGCGTTCCGCGTTGAAGGAAGGAGCCTTGTCCCCCGGCCGTCTAGGACCGGAGGCAAGATCTAGCGAGAGCTTTTTTACACTCTGGCCCCTGATTCGTTCCAGAGCAAGGGCTCGTTTACCTCGGAACCACTCCGAGCCGCGCTGCAACATCTTCATATTGGGGGTCTTCGGCAAAGATTCGCTCCAACTCGCGCCGAGCTCGCCCCTGCTGGCCCAACTGCTCATAGACCAACGCCCTCTCGTAACGCAACGCCCGAAGCAACTCCTCCGGCCGATCTTTCTTGCGTCGCAAGGCGCTGGTGAGCACATCACGAGCTGCGTGGAACAAACCGAGATTTCGCAACGCTCGAGCCCGATAAAGCAAAAGCGCCGCATGCACAGCCGAAAGGTTCTCCACCCCTGTGGTCAAACGCACCACTTTGCGACAAGTGTTCCGGTCCTGGCTCCCTCGCTCCATGAGCAACTCCACCAGGGAGAGCTTGACCACCGGGTCGTGGGGCTCAAGTTGTCGCAGTCGCTGCAAGGTGTCCAGAGCTTTTTCCATCCGTCCTTGGCGTTGATAAATCTCCGTCAAAGCCAGCAGTACACCTCGCAGATTCGGTCCTACATGTACCGTCAGCTCAGGCGTGATGACCAGATTCATCAGGGCCGCGATGCCGTATTTGTCCAGATAGCGACCCAATTGGCGATGTTTGGCCCAAGCCATGTTGAAGTACCGGCATGCTTCATTCCACTGTCCCCGGCGCAGAGCCACCACTGCGGCCAGATAAGCTCCATCGGCCAGATGCACCGCGCGGCGAAGATAATTCATGGCTTTGGCCTCATCCCCACGCACCAGTTCCCGGCATCCGTCCACCAGGGCTTCTTCCTCCGCGGGGGTGAAAAGCCTTTGGAAAAAACCCAAGGTGAGCCGATCTTCCGGACGGACGGTCGGCTCCTGGGGAGTCCACGCCTGGTCAGTAGAACGCCGCTTACTTGAGGAACGCTTTTTGGAGGAAAGGCGTGTGGTGTAAAACAGCCCCGTGCCGGGCAAGCCCAAGGTGAGTTGCTTTCCCCGAGGACCGAATGTCATCTTGGCTCCCCGAGGCCCGAAGGAAAGCGATGCCCCGGATTTGCTCAAGTTGAGCGTCACTCCAGGAGCCAACCGCACCCGACGCCAAAAGCGAAATCCCATTCCTCAACTCCCCGGCAGCACAACTCTTGGAGTCAAGAACTATCCGGTGTGAGGATTTGATTATATCGGGGTTTCCCTCTTTTCTACGCCCCCCAAGGGTTTGAATTGGACGGATGCTGTCCGAGACTGGTGCGAGGAGCTGGACTTCGAGAGGGAAAGAGCCGCGAGGTTCGTTGATCGGGGCACGATTAGGGGGCAAGAGCCCTCGGGCGCAAAAAAAGCATCCGGCCGGGCCATAGCGACGGTGGAGTCTGCTGCGAGACGGACGCGAGTCCACCCGGGGCTGCGCCCCAGGGACTCCACACGGACTCGGGCCCACGCTATCGGGTTGGCACCTCCGTCCTCATGGTCCTCGGGCCGGATGCTGTGCATCCTATATCGTCATTCCGTGGCGAGGGCTTCAGGTTTTCCGGTGGGGGCTTCTGCCCACAGGTGCTCCCAAAGCTCACCCCGGCCTAAAGGGCTCAGGTCCCAAAGACGCACCACCCGAGTCGGCCCCTGCGAAGCATCCAGCAGGGCCTCCCAGCGTACCATCGGTCCTGGCCAAAACCCCGCCACCGCTTGAACCCGATACACATCTCCCCCGCTGGTCAAATACCGGTCCAAGCTGCGCAACTGGTCCAGTGTGGCCACTTCGTTCAGGTAGAGCCAAGCCAGGGTGTGGAATTGAAGGCTTGGGTCGTTGGGATCCAGGGTGCTTCGGGCAGCCAGGATTTGTTCGGCCAGTTGTTCGTCCATGCCGGGCACCGCCAGCAGCACTTCCCGAGGAGCAAGCCACACATTCACCCGGCCCTCAATATACGGCCCTTGGTGCACGGTCAAGCGATCCAGCAACTGAGGCAACACTTCCTGAAGCTGCTGCGGATCGTCTGGCCAGGGGCTTTCCAGGTTGGTGGGCACGGAGTTGATCACCGCCTGTACTTCCACCCCGATGAGGTCAAACACCGAGCTGATGGTTTGCCTGGGAGGCTGAGAAAGATCTAGTCCGGCCCGCGTCTGTCCTGATGAGCCTGCTTGCAAGTTGGAAGAGCCCCCCGACTGGGCAGCAGCCGAGGCGTTTGAACGGGGGGAACTGGGGCGCCCTTGGGAAACTGCTCCCCCCTGCCCTGCCGGCCCAAAAAGCCGATAGGCGACGACGAATCGGGCCACGGTGGGGTCAAATTCTTGGGCCAGTTGGTCGTAGAGTTGGGCCAGATTGTTGGTGTTCAGGTAGATGCGGGGTTGTCCGTCGCGGCTGCGGTTGGACTCGCGGCTCCAGAGGGTCAAATACGCCGCCCAGCCCAAGTCCAACACCCCATCGGCATCATCCTCCGGCGGAGAAGCCGAACCGTCGTTTTCGTTGGGATCCAGCATTCCATTGCGGTTGGCATCCTCTCCCCAGAGCAGCTCTGGAGTTACGCCCCGAACCAGCAAGAGCTCCTCTAGCGACTCCAGCGGTCCATTTCGGGCGCGGTAGGGAGGGTCCAGAGTGCCGTAGTATTCATCCTCGGCCCCAAAGGAACGGGGCTGTTGATCCGAGTCCATCCAGTCCAGGATGGCATCGGCCACATCGGTCGTCATGCCTGGTAGCAAAAGCAACACTTCCCGACGCTCTTCCTCGCTGATGTCCCATTGCATCAGAGCGTTCAGGTTCAGTTTTCCCGATTCGTTGAGCAGACCATAGCGCACTGGAGCAGCTACTGCGTCCTGGTCCACAGCCCCTGGAGCCAAGAGCCAAAAAGTGCCGCCCTGGTTTGCCGGAGCTGAAGTGTTTTCCCAAAGCTGCTGGGCCTGGAAAAGCTCTGGGTTGTCTTGAAGATCAAGCGGAGCGTTGGGATCGTCCAAGCGGTGATCCAGTAGGGTGGCTGCCCAGTGCAGAGCCGAGGCGGCATCACAGCGAGCTTGGGCCACTTGGGCCATGTGGCGCGTGGCCCGAGCCTCCAACACCATCCGGTCCACAAACCGATACACCCCCAAAGCAAGCAAGCTCAACACCACCAGCACCACCACCAGGACCATGCCCCAAGGCGTGCAGGGTTCACCCCGCCTTGGGCCCTGGCGACTTGGCCCTGGGAAAGCTCGCAATTTCAACTCTCTTGGCGGCTTTCCGGTCATGGTTGTTGCTGACTTGGCGAGGTTTCTTGCAACAGCAAAGCCGGAGCTACGAGAACCTGATGGCTCGTGCTTGGGGCAGCTTCTGCTTCGGAGCTCTGGGAGGAGTGAAGCTCCAAGGTGATCTCCACCAGCAGGGGCAGACTCCCCTGCTCTTGAGCACTCCAGGTGTCCCACCACTGCTGACCATCAAAGTATCGAAACTGGATGCTGGCCACCTCGGGAGCGATCAGTTGGGCCCATTGGGCCAGAAGTTCCCAATTGCCCAGTTCCAGGGCTTCCTGGACTTGGAGAGCCGGCCCTTGCAAACGCACCAGTCCCTGAGTGCCTTGAGAGTCGCCAAGCACCTGAGCCACCGGGCTCCAAAGATTGGCCTGGTTGGACTGAACCAGAAAATAGGCCACCATTTGGCTTCCGGCCCAATTGGCTCCCTCCTGCTCGCTGCTCCAGACCGAACTGACTTGATCGGAAGTCAATTGAGTGCAAAGGGTGAGACTTTCCGCGGTGCCTTCCAGCACCAGTTGGTCTGAGACCGAAAGTTCCGTGGGACTTGTGCCAAAAAGTAGCTCTTGCCGGTCTTCGGAGGAAGCAGATTGGGAAGAATAGGGCAGGACCAAGGTGTGCAAGTCCTGGCGAAACTGCCGCTGGAGAGCCCAAAGCAACCGCCACTGTTCAGTGCTGCTTTGGCCCAAGGTGTTCAAACGCGCATGCCACCGCATAGCTTGCAACACCGCTCCCAGCAACACGGCAAGCAAAGCCAAAGCCAGCAAAACCTCAAGCAGCGTAAACCCCAGGGAGCACCAGCTCTCCAGAGATTTGCAAGCACGGCCAGGCCCCCTGCTCCTTTTCAGGAGCTTTGATTTGGGGCTTTCCTTCCAGGGGGCAAATTGTGACTTGAGCATGTTTTTGTTCTTATGGCAATTTTCCGGGTTTTTTCAGACAAGCCGCATCTTTTGGCCGAACCAGGCGACTCACAAACCTGAGCCGGAAGACGGAGGAGCCGAAGTGGGCAAGCTCTCCTGCGGAGCTTCTTCGCTTTCCGCTTGAACTGAAGGCAAGCGCACATAGCGCCGCAAACGGAAGCTAAAGTCGGCTTGGCCTCCAGGGCCCAAGTGACTTACTACTAGCTCCACCAACCACAACTCCTCATAAGGCCCCTGTTGCATCTGGAGCGACCAGAGCCAATCGGGATGTTGCTCTCCCACGGGCTGTTGGTCCACGGGCTGAAGCGACTCCGGGGAGGCGAGGGCTTGATCCAAGAGCGATTGGGCCAAGAGGGTGGCTTGGGCCTGAAGTTGGGCACGCCGGGCAGCTCGCCCTCCGGTGGCTAACGCCTGAGCTAACCAAGTCAAAGCCAACACCAACACCCCCAAGGCCAGCACCACCTCCAGCAAAAGCACTCCCTGGGGGCCTCGGGTCCGCCGGCGCTTCATGGTAACTGCTCTCCCAAGTCCGAGTCGCCGGAGCGCTGCACGCGCACCGTGCCCGTGAACCCTCGCACCTGAAGGCTCACCTGGGGCAAATTGGGAGCTTGCAACACCACCGTGGCATCTTGGGCCGTTCCGTCGGGCAGAAACCGCACTGCCCAAACCCATTGCAACGAACTCAACTCGCCCTGTGGGCCCAGCACGGCAAGCTGGTCGGCGTTCAACGGGACCAAAGTGGGCTCTTGGGGCGATTCAAACTTCACTTCTTCCGGAAGCTGCTCCGCCTTGGCAGGCAAGGGCTGTCCTGAGTGGGCCAGGGTCGTCTCGGGCACCACCGCCAGCCACCGCCCCCCGGGCTCATAGGCAAACCAGTAAGCCCGGGAGTGCTCCGTGGCCCAAACTCGGGCTTGGGCCAGAGCCTGCTCCACTTGAGCGGCGGCTTGTTGGAGCCGATGGCTTTGGGCAAATTGGGCCCAACTCCCTGCCATCGCTGCTCCCACCAACACCAGCAACCCCAAGACCAACAGCAACTCCAACAGCGTGAATCCGCCGGAAGCTCCAACTTTTGCGAACCGTCTCAACAGCTCACCTCGAATTTTGCAAGGGCTATTGGCTCACATTCCAATTGGCGATGTCGTCCCCTGCACCGTTTTCGTTTTGTCCGTTGGGGCCGTTGGACCAGATGCGCACGATTTGCTGTCCGGTGTTGGGATCGGTTTCCACCTGGTAGTTAAACGGTCGGCCCCAGGGGTCTTTGGGCAACTCTTTCAGATAAGGGGCCATGGGCTTTCCGTCCCGGTCTACCGGGGAGAGCAAGTCTTCCAACGACTGGGGATAGGTGGCATCGTGGTCCACGGCGTACATTTCGACTTTGGCTTCCAGGTCTTTGATGGCCACTTCGGCCGCTTTGCGATAGGCTCGTTGCTGGGTGCCAGTGAGCCGGGGAACCAAAAATGCCGCCAACACGCCCAAGATCACCAGCACCAACAACACCTCAAGCAAGGTGAAGCCACCACGACCAATGCGACGAACCGAGTTCATGGCTTGTTCTCCTTGGAGTTTGAGACCAGAAAGAATCTACGCACTTGACACCTCCGCTAGAGGAAACTGGAGCTTTGTAGAATAGGGCCTAAGAGGGCCACCACCACAAACAACACCATGCCGGCCATCAGGACCAGCAGTACCGGTTCCAACAGTCGCACCAGGGTGTCCAGCACCCGAGCGGTGCGGCGTTCCATGGTTTCGGCCACTTCCGCCAGGACGCTTTCCAAGGTGTTGGCTTCTTCGGCCACGGCGATCATTTCCACCACATCGGCGGGAAACTCCCCACTGGCTTTCAGGGGACCGGCCAGCGAGCGTCCTTGGGCCACTTGCTCGGCAGCTTGGGCCACGGCCTGGGCCAGCACCTGGTTTCCGGTGGCGTCCTGGGCGATTTGCAACGCGCGGAGCACCGGCACCCCGCTGCGCAGCAGAGTGCCCAAGATGCGGCAAAACCGCGCCACGGCCATGGTGCGCACGATGTTTCCCACTCCCGGCAGGCGCAACCAGAGGCGGTCAAGCACTTGGCGTCCCGAGGGCCGCCGACTCCACTGGACCCCTGCCCACACCACCCCCGCCACGGCCAGCACAAACACCGGCCAGTGTTGCTGAAGCACCTGACTGCTTCCCAACAGTGCCCGAGTGGCCCAAGGCAACTGTCCGATTTGGGCAAAGCGTTCAAAGATAGGCTCAAACTTGGGCACAAAAAACCCCAGCATGCCCACCACCACGGCCACTCCCACCACGAGCAAAAACGCCGGATAGACCAGCGCTGCCAGGGTGCGGCTTTTCAGCTCTTGCTGGTGTTCCAGAAACCGCCCGATGCGTCGCAGCACATCTTCCACAAACCCTCCTTCTTCCCCCGCTCGCACCATGCTGACGGCCACCGGGCCAAAGAGCTGCTGATGGCGCTGCATGGCAGCGGCCAGAGGGCGTCCTTGGGCTACATCCTGGCAGATCTGGTCCAACACTTCTTGAAATCCCCCGTGGGGCATTTGGCGCTGGAGGATTTGAAGCGATCTGAGCAGAGGCACCCCTGCACGCAACAGATCGGCCAGTTGGGTATAGAAAGCGGCCAGATACTTGCCGGGCACGCGGCCGGTGCCCCAGGACCACCACCCTTGCCGACGCTCCACCACGCGCACGGGGAACAACTCCTGAGCCACCAGCGTGCGCAGGGCTTCCTGACGGTTGGCCGCTTGAAGGGTTCCGGCCACCTGCTCCCCGTTAGTACTCCGGGCAAGATATTCAAACTGAGGCATCGTTTCCTGAGGCTCAGCTTAGCACGGCATCGGCTTTGGTGATGCGAAGTACCTCTTCCACACTGGTGAGTCCTTGAAGCACCTTTTGCCATCCGCATTGGCGCAGGGTGATCATGCCGTGTTGGACGGCATAGTGACGGATTTGGGAAGCATCGGCCCTTTGCACACACATGCGCCGGATGGCATCATCGGTGCGAAGCAGTTCAAACACTCCCGTGCGTCCCTGATAACCGGTGCCTTGACACCTGCGGCATCCTCGGGCCCGATAGATCACTTCCGGCAAAGGCCGTGGAAAGTCCGGGGGAAGTTCCTCCTCTCGGGGGTGGTAAGGCTCTTTGCACTCCGGACACAACAGCCGCAGAAGTCGCTGAGCCAATACTCCTTCCAGTGTGCTGGCCACCAGATAAGGCTCCACGCCCATGTCAATCAATCGCGTGAACGCTCCCGGGGCATCGTTGGTGTGAAGTGTGCTGAAGACCAAATGTCCGGTCAGCGAGGCCTGGATGGCACTTTGGGCCGTCTCCGAGTCCCGAATCTCGCCGATGAGGATTACATCCGGGTCGTGCCGCAAAATGCTTCGAAGTCCGGCGGCAAAGGTCAGCCCGATCTTGCTGTGAACCTGAATCTGATTGATCCCCTCCAGGTGGTACTCCACAGGATCCTCAATGGTGATGATTTTGAGTGTGGGGTTTTTGATTTCGTTAAGAGCACAGTAGAGCGTGGTGGTTTTTCCGCTTCCGGTAGGACCGGTGACCAAGATGATCCCGTGCGGCAGTGAGATGAGCTGGCGGAAGGTGTCCATCACCTCCGGGGGCATGCCCACCCGTTGCAAATCAAAGATCATCTTTTGCCGGTCCAGGAGGCGCAGCACTACGCCTTCGCCGTAGAGCATGGGAATGATGGAGACTCGGACATCAATTTCGCGTCCGCCCACTTGGAGTTTGATGCGTCCGTCCTGAGGGAGCCGTTTTTCGGCGATGTTGAGTCGGGCCATGATTTTCAGTCGGGTGACGATGGCCGCATAGAACTGGGCAATTTCCGGCGGCACCGGCTGGACCCGAAGCAGCCCATCTACCCGATAGCGTATCTGAAGCCCACTTTCCTGCGGCTCAATGTGGACATCGCTGGCTCCTTGGGCCAGAGCTTCCAGCAGCAGTTGATTGACCAGACGGATGACCGAGGCGCGTTGGGCTTCTTCGGCCAGATGGCTTTCTTCTTCGGGGAGCTGTTGGAACAGTTGCACCTCGTCGTGTGCGGCTTGGGCCACAAGTTCCGTGATGGTGTCTCCTCCCACGCCCAGCAGTTCCTTGATTCTTCGCTGGATTTCTTCCCGGGGAGCCAGCACCGGGAGCAATTGCATGTCGC